>URMR01000095.1 GCA_900548935.1 uncultured Collinsella sp. | reverse complement strand
CACTGCTGGGCGGTCGTCTGGCGGGCAAACTGCCGCCGCGGGCCCGCGCTGTGCTCGATAGCGCCCGTGACCCGCATTTGCGCACTCCTGCTGCCTGGGGGCTTTCGTGGGTGTGGAATCATCCTCAGGTGACGATGCTGCTTTCGGGTATGACCGATGCCGCGCAGGTGGATGAGAACGCGGCGTTGGCCGATCGGGCCCTGCCGGATTCGATGACAGCTACTCAGCTCGATGCCATCGCACGCGTGCTGAGGGAGTTTGAAAAATCGAATCGCGTTCCCTGCACGGGATGTGGCTATTGCATGCCGTGCCCTAAAGGCATCAATATTCCTGGGTGTTTTGCCGCCTACAACGCAAGCTATGCGCACAGCTGGTTTACGGGTCTATCGCAGTATTTTACGGCGAGCGCGGTGCGCACGGGCGAGCCCAAGTTAGTGAGCAATTGCGTCAAATGCGGCAAATGTGCGCGGCACTGTCCGCAGCACATCGATATCCCCGAGCGCTTGGACGACGTACGCCGCCGTTTTCAGCCTGGCCCCGTGACGGCGGTGCTTAAGGCCTTCGGCAAAACGCGCTCCTCATGACCCTTTTATAACTTGCGGTGGAATAGCTCCTGCTTGCGGCAGAATAAGGCATCGACAGGAACTATTTCACCGCAACTGATGAGGGGGAGCTGGAGATGCTGACGATTGGGTGTCATCTTTCGACGACGAAGGGCTATCGGGCAATGGGGGAGACGGCGCTATCCATTGGCGCCGATACCTTTGCATTCTTTACGCGCAACCCGCGCGGCGGCAAGGCGAAAGACCTTGACATGGATGATGTGGCGGCCCTGCGTGACCTTATGGCGCAAAATGATTTTGGCCCACTCGTGGCTCATGCCCCCTATACCTACAATCCCTGTTCTGCCAAAGAGCGGGCGCGCGAGTTTGCCCTGGAGGCAATGGCCGAGGACTTGCAGCGTCTGGAAGCACTGCCCGGCAACTATTACAACTTCCACCCCGGCGCGCATGTGGGGCAGGGGACTGATGCCGGCATTCAGATGATCGTCGACACCCTGTGCCAGGTGATGTTTGAGGGCCAGCAGACGACGGTGCTGCTCGAGACCATGGCGGGAAAGGGTACCGAGGTGGGCCGTAGCTTTGAAGAGCTGGCGCGCATTATCGAGGGTGTAGCTGCCAGACGTCCAGAGCTATCGGACAAGCTGGGCGTGTGTCTGGACACCTGCCATGTGAGCGATGCTGGCTACGACATCATCCATGATCTGGACGGCGTACTCGACGAGTTCGATGGTGTGGTGGGTATCGAGCGCTTGCGCGCCGTGCATATCAATGACTCCAAGAATCCCTGCGGCGCCCATAAGGATCGCCACGAGTGCATCGGCAAGGGCTACCTGGGTAGTGAAGAGTTTGGCGGCGGTATGCAGGTTATGCAGAATATTGTATCGAATGGTCGCTTGCGTTCGCTGCCGTTTATTTTGGAGACACCGAACGAACTTGCAGGTTATGCGGCTGAAATCAAACTGTTAAGGTCGTTGCAGCAGTAATGACTGTCATAAAGTGGAGTGCTCCATTCACGTTATGGGTTTGTTTCAATCAATTTCTAATTGCAGATTCGCACTTACGGGTGCATAATAGCCAACAGTTTTTGCAGACCTCTGAATCAAACGGGGTCACCGGAAGGAGACTGATTATGAAGATCAAGAAGCTTGGCGCATTTGCCGCCACGGGTGCTATGGCGCTCGCCCTCGCTCTGACGGGCTGCGGCTCGTCCAACGCCACCTCTGGTTCTAATGCCGGTTCCAGCAGCTCTGACGACGCTAAGGTCGAGAAGGTCGACGGCTCCAAGGAGTACGCGCTCGTCAAGGACGGTACGCTGACCGTCGGCACCTCTGCCGAGTACGCTCCGTTTGAGTACAAGGATGACAACGGCGATTATCAGGGCTTTGACCTTGAGCTCATCAAGGCTATCGGCGACAAGCTGGGCCTGGATGTCGAGTATGTCAACAATGACTTTGACACGCTGGTTCCGGGCGTCGCTTCGGGCGCCAAATATGACGTTTCCATCGCGGCTATCACCGACACGCCCGAGCGTGAGAAGGAAGTTACTTTCTCCGATTCCTACTACATGGACGATCAGGCTATCGTGACCAAGGTCGATAACACCGACATCACGGCCGACAACTACAGCGAGAAGCTCAACAACGCCGATGCTACCATCATCGTCCAGTCTGGCTCGACCGCCGAGTCCTTTGCCCAGGAGAACTTCCCCAAGGCCAAGATTGTCCCCTACAAGGACGCCACCGAGTGCTTCAGCGCCCTGCAGTCCGATAAGGGCGACGCCGTAGTCACCAACCGCTCCGTTGCCAGCCAGCTGACCGCCGAGCAGTTCAACACCTGCCAGACCATTAAGCAGATCAGCACCGGCGAGGAGTACGCCATCGCCATCAACCAGGGCAACACCAAGCTCAAGGACGACATCAACCAGGCCATCAAGGACCTGACCGACGACGGTACCGTTGACGCCCTCATGGCTAAGTACAACATCAAGTAAAATAGCTACTTGATTGCTCGCGGGCCCTTTCCGCTTTGGCGGAGAGGGCCTTTGCGCTTCTCTTGACGGAGAGCATTTCCGTCTCGTTTTGCCGGCAACTTCTACGATAGGAGCCACCTTGTCTCGACTGAACAAAGGGGCCGTGGAGCAGCGTTTTCCACTGCCCGCCTTGCTCCAAAAGCTAGTCTGCGTCATGGCCGTGGCGCTCGCGCTGGTGTGTGTGGGGGCATATGCGCCCACGACCGCCCAAGCGCTTGAGACCGCAAAGATTACCGCCCGACCCAACACCGGTTCGGGCAGCGCTGTGGTCGGCGGTACCGAGACGCGCATTACCTGGGAGGTCCAGGCCGATGCCGATGAGGAGCTGAGCGGTCTTTCGCTGACGTTTGTCGACGGCACGACGTTTGGTACCGATGACACGCGATTGACGATGCTCTCGGGCGAGGACCTCATGGATCGTACGCCCATGAAGCCCACGTGCAAGGCTGACGGCCAGACGCTCAAGATTGATTTTGGCGAGACGGCGCCTGCCGGCGGCTTTTTCCGTGTCGAGGTTTACGGCGTGACCTTCCCCGTCGAGGGCGGCGATGAGGCCTTTAGCGGCACCTACACTTTGGCCGATGGCTCGACCAAGAAGATCTCCAAGATTCCGTCGGTGGAGATCAAGGGCGTGACGGCCTTCGATAACTTCCTAGCCGACCTTAAAGAGCAGCCGTGGGTCGAGGCATGGAACTCCAATATGTTCCTGCGCCTGTTCTTGAACCCGGTCATTTTGGTCCAGAGCCTGCCGATCGTCTTCAAAGGCTTCCTCATGTCGCTCTCGATCGTGCTCGTGGCGTTTCCGCTGGCAATTCCCTTCGGTTTCGCCCTGTCGCTCATGCGCATCTCCAAGTCGCGCATCCTGCGCTGCCTCGCCGGCATCTACGTGAATATCATTCGCGGTACGCCGGCGTTCCTGCAGATCTATATCGCGTTCTTCGGTCTGCCGTTGGCCGGCGTCAAGGTTGATGACTACGTGCTCGGCGTCATCGTCATGGCCATGAATTCGTCTGCCTATCTGTGTGAGATCTTCCGCGCCGGTATTCAATCGATCCCCAAGGGCCAAAACGAGGCTGCTCGCTCTCTGGGCATGAATGCCTTCCAGACGCTGCTCTACGTTATGATTCCGCAGACGTTCCGCAATGTTTTGCCTACGCTGACCAGCGAGTTTATCTTGCTTTACAAGGATACGTCCCTGCTTGCGGCCGTGGGCGTGGTCGAGATCGTCATGAATGCCCGCACCATCGTGGCCACGACGGGCTCCATTACACCGTACGTGGTTGCCGCCCTGTTCTATCTGGTCATCACCCTGCCGCTTGCGCGCTTGGTGAGCGGTCTTGAGGCGAGGCTTTTGGGCACGGCCGAGACCAAGAAGAAGCGTCCCGCCAAGAGCGCCGGACAGGTTGTCGCGACGCCCGCCGATCACATCGCCGGTCTGTAAGGAGGTCCTATCATGAGCGAAACCAATAACTCGAACGAGGTCGTCGTCAGCATCAAGAACCTCCAGAAGGCCTTTGGCGACAACGTGGTCCTGCGCGATATCGATCTGGATGTGCGCAAGGGTGAGGTCGTTGTGGTCTTGGGTCCCTCGGGCTCGGGCAAGTCGACGATGCTTCGCTGCATCAATCGTCTGGAACATCCCACGAGCGGCTCGATTATCGTCGAGGGTGTGGACGTGTGCGCCAAGGGCGTCGACCTCAATAAGGTGCGCACGCATCTGGGTATGGTGTTCCAGCAGTTCAATTTGTTCCCGCACTTGTCAGTCAAAAAGAACGTCATGCTCGCGCAGCAGAAGGTGCTCAAGCGCAGCAAGGAAGAGGCCGAGAAGATCGCCGTCGAGGAGCTGACCAAGGTCGGTCTTGCCGAGCGTATCGACTTTATGCCGAGCCAGCTCTCGGGCGGCCAGCAGCAACGCGTTGCCATCGCCCGCGCCCTGTCGATGAATCCGCACGTCATGCTCTTTGACGAGGCCACCTCGGCGCTCGACCCTGAGCTCGTGCGCGACGTCCTGGGCGTCATGCGCGACCTGGCGCACGACGGTATGACCATGATCGTCGTGACGCACGAGATGGGCTTTGCCCGCGATGTCGCCGACCGCGTCGTCTTTATGGACGGTGGCGTCATTGTGGAAGAGGGTACGCCGAGCGAGGTCTTCGACCATCCCAAGAGCGAACGCACCAAGGCGTTCTTGGGCAATATCTCGTAGCCGCTTTATATGACTGACATAGCAGAAAACGGGAGCCGGATGTGATCCGGCTCCCGTTTTTGTTGGGACGCGAATGTGTTTTGGTGCAGAGCGCGTTACGGGCGGAGCTCATTGCCGCTAGGCGAGCTCGGCTCCAAGGGCGCGGCAGGCCGCCTCGCCCTCATCGTCGGGGGCGTCGTAGCAGATGACGGAATCGACGACGTTAACACCCGCCTCGTCGGCGTCCGCCTTCCAGTTGTCCATCCATTCGCCCTCGGCCCACGAATAAGAGCCAAAGAGGACGACCTTCTTGTCGCCGAGAGTCTCCTTGACCTCGTTCCACATCGGCTGGAACTCATCGTATTCAAGCTCCTCGGAGCCCATGGCGGGGCAGCCGAAGGCGAAGGCATCATAGTCGGCGGCCTTGTCGGCAGAGAAGTCGGCGCAGGGGATGACTTCGGCCTCGGCGCCCGCGGACGTGGCGCCTTCGGCGACAAAGTTTGCCATGGCCTCGGTATTGCCCGTGCCGCTCCAATAGACGACGGTGATCTTGCTCATGTTTTGTCCTTTCGGTCGTGCGGCGCTGGCCGCAGCTTGTACGTTCTATCGGGTTGCCTGGGCAAGTTGCGCCAGGCTGCAGCCCTGCTGATAGACAAGGGTGAGGTATTGGGTGCAGGCACGGTAGGCATCAAACGTCGCAAGCGCTTGCTCGACATTTTCGTAGACCTTCCAGGCCCCAAAGACCTTGTAGTTCTCGCCGCGCTGGACGATAAACTCGTGTACGTCGTCGTAGGGGTATCCAAGGAAGTAGCCTATTTCGTGCGGAAACTCGCAGGTGCAGTCGTTGCTGCAGCTAGTTTGCTGGGGTAGTGCGCATCGAGTCTGGCTACAGGCGCATTCCGCGACGTTATTGCTCGCGAGCGTGATGCGTGATGCCAAATGCACAAGGCATGTCGAAAGGTCTCTCGTGTCGTAGCCTTCCGAGGCGAGTGCCGTTTGGGCGCGAGGGTCTGCGAAATAGGTGGTGAGGCTTTTGGCTCGGTACATATACACGAGCGCTCCGCAGGGCCGCCAGACCAAAACACTCAGGTGGATACCGAACGGGTCAAGCTCGCGATTGCACTGGGCGATAACGTTGAGCAGGCGTGCTCGGCGTTCTGTGATGGTTTCGGTTGCGGTCGAGCCGTCCCCGTGGGCGTAGGTGCCTGGATAGGTAAAGAGCGATGCCGGCTTGATGCCCGCGAGCGTGGGAGAGCAGTTGCGCACGATCGCTGCCTGAAACGTTGGAATGTCTATGGTTCGGGTCACGGCGCTCCTTACGGATCTAAACTGTTAGCCTAGGAAAACTTATACACGAAAGTAAGCCATGGTCAACAAAAAAGTTTGAATAGGGAAACTAATTGACCGAACCGACATGATTTTGGGTTAAGATGGGGACACCCCATGGGGGTATCTAGATAGGGCTACTTGAAAGGGGAACGCATGAGCGACTTGCTCAACCCTGCGAATCTCATCGTGCTGGCCGTCATTGCCGTCGGCATGTTTTTTGGACTGCGTCGCATTGCCGCTTCGACACACGGGAAGAGTTGTTGCAGCGATGGTACGAGCGGCAAGAAAACCAAAAAGGTTGTTGTGGTGGATACCGATGCATCGCACTATCCCTATAGCGATGAGCTGCTCATCGGCGGCATGAGCTGTGACGGCTGCGCTCAGAACGTGGCCAATGCCCTGAATGCGCTGGATGGCGTGTGGGCAACGGTGACGTATGCGGATCACACGGCACGTGTGCGCTCTAAACAGCCGGTTGATCGTGGTGTCCTCGAGACGGCCGTGAAAGACGCGGGCTACTACGTCATGACGCTGTAAGCGCCGCCCTGGATGCGCTTCCTTGGCTAGGCTCGTCCGCGTAGCTCAATGTCTTGGATATCGTCGAAGTCGATGGCG
>URMR01000094.1 GCA_900548935.1 uncultured Collinsella sp. | reverse complement strand
CATTGCACATGAACAGGTCGATCTCATCGGGGCTCACGCCGGTAAGGTCATAAACCTGTTTGGCGGCAAGCTCAGTAGCCCAGTGCTCGTTGTGGAGCAGACCGGCCTCGACAGCAGAGGCACCCGTACCCATAACCTCGATAGGTGCATATGGGACACCCATGGCCTTGGCCTTCTCCGTGGGCATTACGACAACAGCGGCGGCACCGTCGCACTTCTTCTCAAAGCCGGTAACGCGCAGGTACTGCGTAACGCGCGGGTTGTACATGCTCTTGAGATACTCGTCGGCGGTATCGAACCCAGCTGCCTTCGCGTCCTCCTCGACCGTGGTCTCGTACCAGGCAAGGGGATTCAGGACGGCACCGCGGCGAAGGCTCTTGGTAAGGCCGTTCAGGGCATCATCGATCTGATCGGCGGTAAGGTCGTACTGCATCGAATACTCGTTGATCCAGTTGTCGAACGACACGCCAAAGGCGCCATCGAGCGGGCGACCATAAGCGCGGTCATAGATCTTATCGAGCGAGGGAATCATAACGTCGAGCGTAAAGTCCTGACGAATATGGGAGGGCATATGCTCAACGGGAAGCGTCGAAGCCAAATCGCAGGCACCCGTAAGGACAACATCGTAGGCACCGGAGGCGACTGCCATCACGGCCTGCTCAAGGGCGACGTAGCCCGTGCAGCAAGCCTCGGAATGATGGACAGACCCCTTGGCACGAACGCCAAACCAATCGGCAACCTGCATGTTTGGGGTAATGCAATCGCCAACGAGATACGGATTGGCGCTGCCGTGATAGAAAAAGTCGATATCGCGGGGCTCAAGACCGGCATCGGCAATTGCCTCGAGAGCCGCATAGCCAAACGCCTCGCCCTCGCCAATACCCTGGGTCTCGGGATGCTCCTCAAAATCCTTGAACGGGGTGCAGCCTACGCCTACAATCGAGACGCTGCGCATGTTCTTTCCGAGCGTAACCACTGAATATCACATCCTAATCATGTGAAGGTGTACGGAATGATGGCGCAGTCCAGCCGCGAGCGAAGGTGAGAGAGCGCTCGCGGCTTTTCTGTGCCGTCACACGTTGAACTACTGCAGTGGTTCTTTTGAACGTAGCTTTAGTTTACGAGGGGTTAAACGAGACGCGTGAGACAAAAAGCCCCGATGTGTCCCATCATATGGGACACATCGGGGCTAGGCGTTCCAAATAGCAGATAAATGGCCATACTTAAATCGATTCATAGGGCCGGATTGCTCTGAATCCGCAACCTATGCAACAGTTCATCCCGAAAAATCAGCCGTTCACCCGAGCGGCTTTTCAAAATCGGGAATACGTGGGTGCCAATGGCGCGAGGCGTCGTCGACAAAGAGCGGTGCGTAGAACATGCGATTGAGGGCGGCGGCAACGGTGCGTGCCTCAAGGTCGGGCCGGGCCTCGAGCCAATACTGAATGAGGTTATGGTGACCCGCAAGCGCAAAGGCTAGATACAGGTCGAGGTCCGTTTCATCGGAAAATGTCGAGCGAAGCCGATTGCGAAAATAGTCATGCATAAAGATCGTTGCCTTGTGAGCAAACACCGGATCGCCGTTATCGCTGTTAAGCGCCAAAACTTTCGAGCGATTAGCCTGGAGAATCTCCATGCGCTTGATCATCGTGGGCGTAGGGTCCAGCTGCGCATCGCCAAAACGGGCCTCCAGCGCAACATCATTGATGTCCTGCATATTCTGAAGCAGCTCATCTTCAAAACGTTTAACCACATCATCGACAGAGCGATAACAGCGATAGAACGTCGATTTGGATGTATGGGCAAGGCGAAGTACCTCGGCCACCTTAATCGACTGCACCGGAGTTGTCGCCATAAGTTCAAAGACGGCATCCTCGATCCGTGAAGCGATATCGTTTTGAGCGTTCAGCGGCATAGCGGCCTCCCCTATTAGCGATTGGCTCCTATGCTACCCGAAAGGTATGCTCCTTGAGGACGATACGAGGCATAGAGCGCGCCGCACAAGAGATGACGCAGCGACCGTATGTCACCGACGAAGTATTCCATCCACCGGGCATGCCATCTTTGCGAGGATCAATCGAAAACCCGACACCTTCAGCCTTGAGGATGGCCTCGATACGCGTCCACGTCTGACTCAGGCGAAGATTGCGTTCTTGCAAATTGGGGGCAGCGTTAATCCACACGCGCTCGTCGTCGTTTGCCATACGCCCAACCGCAACGGGGGCAATCTCATCGATCGCCTCGATATCCACGCCAATAGGTCCTCCGACCGACCGAGCAACATCGGAAACAGCGAGGACGGCCACGCTTCCGCCATGTGAAATGGAAATAGAGGGGGCCTCCCCATCCGCAAGCTCGATCTTGCCGAAAGCAGAACACGCAAGCTGGGTGTCGTCGAAGACACCCAGGGCGTCGCGAAGAAGCAGACCCACGCCTGCAGCTTCTCTCCGAGACGCAATTGGGAGATCCCCATTGGAGGCACGTAAGGCATAGCGTCCCGCGATTGATGCCATATCAACGGTCTCGCCGGGATCGATCGCTGAAACGTCAACGAGATGCACGGTTATGTTCAAAATGGTCAACCCCCACTCGATTGAGATGACAAGGCTAAACAGACGCTCAGAACCGCTCTTTCATGAATCGAAATACCTTTTGCCGGCGATTTGGCGACCCATTTGGTGACCAAAACAAAAACAGCTCAGAGGCTAAGCCCCTGAGCTGCGAACATTTGGTGGGCGTTAGAAGATTTGAACTTCTGACCTCTTCCGTGTCAGGGAAGCGCTCTCCCCCTGAGCTAAACGCCCAAATGGAGCGGACAACGGGGCTCGAACCCGCGACCCCAACCTTGGCAAGGTTGTGCTCTACCAACTGAGCCATGTCCGCTTGCGGGTTATTAATTTACGCGAGTTATCCAAAAGACGCAAGTACTTTTTTCAAAAAAGTTGCTCAAAGCAAGTTCACGCAGGGAAATCATGTCAGCCCAAGGCGCTAAGCGCACGATTCCAATGCCGAGCTAAACAGCTTCACCATCCGAACGCGCGTGCCGGCACCATCCGTACGACGGGCAACATCCACGTTATCGACGAGCATGCGCATAAGCTTGATACCGCGCCCGCGTTCCTCGGATGCCACCGGCTCGCTCGCCCCATCGATAGAATAGCCAGCGCCCCGATCAAGCACCTCGAGCACAACACGGTCCCCATAGGCCTGAACCGTCAGGATGCAGCCAACACCGCCCGCATGGTCATACGCGTTACCCAATGCCTCCCCCAACGCCAATGCGACGTCATAACGCTCATCACGCCTCAGGGGAAGCGATTCGAGAAGCTCGGCCACACGGTGCCGATAATACGGGAGGTTCTCGATGCCTCGCTGCACTTCGATGCTCTTGCTCCATCGCGGCAGCTCTCCCACCGGAATGGCGGGAATCGATTCACGCGCCGAACCCGCAACATGAAGGATGTCGACAAGTCGGGCAATCTCCAAAAAGCGAATGACCTCATCGGAAGCGTTAACGAGCGAAAGCAGGCCCTCATGCCTCATAAGCTCTCTGGCACGTGTAAGCAAAAACGCCAAACCCGTCGAGTCGATAAAGCCCACGGCTTGGCAATTGATGACAACACGACGCACGCCCCGGTCGATCAGATTATCCAACCGTGGACGCAGCACGGACACCGAGGCGATGTCGACATCACCCGGTGGCGTCAAAACCGCTATGTCATTCCACTCATTCATACGACCATGGTTCCCCAAAAGAGTTCACTCGATGCATACGTATCTATAACTGCGAAGATTTTGCCCGTCAAGCGTCGCGATCTACGATCGACCTCGTAGAAATTCAAGGGAAACCAGCGCGATGTCATCGTCCAGCGCTGACTCGGTAAAGCGGTCAAGCTCGCTCAAGACCTTACCGCAGATTCCCGATACGCCCTCGCCCGAAACAGAGAGCAGAAGGTCACGAAGACGTTGCTCGCCAAAGAAAGCACCCGAGCGATCGCGTGCTTCGATTGTTCCGTCGGTATACATAAATAGCATGTCACCAGGAGCGAACGTAAACACGCCCGTCTCGTAGACCATGCTCTCAAAGGCACCGATTACGCCCGATTGGCACCCAAGGAGCTCCACTTCTCCCCCGCAGGTCTCGCCGCCGCCAAACGGCTTCGACGACGGCCTAATGACCATAGTGGGAGGATGTCCCGCAGAGCAATAGGTAGCGCGACCCGCTTTAAGATCAATCTTGGCGATAAACGCCGTCACAAACGTCTCGACCCTCGAAAAGCCCATGAGCATGCTATTGAGCGAGCGGGCCATGCGGGCAGGCCCCGCACCCTCCCAGGCATAGGCCGTCAGCGCCGTCTTGACGAGCGCTGACATCGACGCCGCCTCGATTCCTTTGCCGGAAACATCGCCCAAAATCATTACAGCGCAATCATCGGGAAGACGGACAAGCGTATAGAAGTCACCGCCGACCAACGCGGAATTCGTTGCCGATAGGTATACCGAATCGGTTGCGATGCCCGGAACGTCACCAAGCGAATTTCTCATGCCAATCTGAAGCGTCTGAGCGATATGACGCTCTTCGCGCTTTTGAGACTCACCTTCGTAGATCAGTTCAAAGTCATGCGCCAAGTGCACCAAGTAGTCATATTCAAGGTCATCAATCGGCTCTTGACTGCCATCACGAAGCAGCAGCGCGCGCGTCGTCGGGCCCTTCGCAACAGAAGCAGGAACAATCGCGTCGTTGCTGTGCTTGCCATCACCCTCAGAGCGCGGACGCCCCGCCTCGATGCCGGAGTCGACGTAGAGGCCCTGGCAAGGCAGGCCATGCGCCCTAAGCCAGCCTCCCATAGGCATCGATTCGTCAACGCGAGTTATACGGACGTGTTTAAGGTCCCCGGCACTCGTACCGCCCAAAACAGATGCTTCAAAGCCATCAGGGCCAGCTCCCAGACGTGCCGCTGGCGCCGTCGTAGAAAAGAAAAGCTTCTCGGGATCGTCCGGCAAAGCAACGCGACTGCCGCCTTCAAAATCTATGACATAGGAGTCCAGACTGGCGTCATACTCAACAGGGCAAAAATGGCAGTTGAGCATATTGCAGATCTCGGACGATACCGCCTGGGTAGCCGCGGCAGAATCGTCTAGAAAGGTAAACAACTCATCACGTAAGACATTGAGCGAGCGGCCAAGCTCGGCCGTGCGACGAGAGCGAAGGCTCGATGCCATGCCGACCAGTTGGATAGACAGGTAATCGCAAATGACCTCAAGTACATTAACGTCATAGGCGAGCGGTGCCTGAGGGCGTTTCCAACCAACTTCCAGCACACCAAGGATCTGCGTACCGTAAAAAACGGGAAGACAGATCTCGCTGCGGTACGGAGGCATATCCTGCATACGCAACAGGTGCTTAGAACGATTGTCCAGGTCCATAAACATACCGGAGGCGGCCTTATCACCCTTAAGGTCCTGTTGAATCGACAAGCGACAGGCACGCGACTCACGAAGAACATACGTCGGAATGCCAGCGCCATACGGCAAAAACTCAGGCAGGTAGCTGTCGTACAGCTCCTTGGAAACACCGCGAAGTTTAAAACCGCCGGTCTCAGAAAAATAGATAGCGGCACCCGAAGCATCGAGCGTTCCTACAAGCTGGTTCAAAACGGTATCAAGCAAACTAGGCAGCTCATCGGAGCCCACCGTGCTCATAATGACCGAGAGCGTGCCAGAGAGGCGCTTGTTAGCCACTCTAAGCTCCGAAAGAGCACGCTTGAGCTGACGGTCGTGCGAATACTGTTCTTCGATGCTATGGAGCGCCACCAGGACACGTGGCGCGCGGCGCCCAAAGATGCGTGGAGGCGTTACGGAGCCTGCACGAACCAAGACGGGAATAAAGGAGCCGTCGCTCAGCTTGAGCATCAGTTCGCTCTCGGAGCCATCAGTTTCAAATGGCAGACGATGTTCCGTCGCACGTTCAAAAGCGGACGAGTACAGGACGTCTTTAACATCTCCACCAATGACGTCGGCGCGTTCCTCACACATCAAACCAAGTAAGCGATTATTCACATGCAGAATGGTTCCGTCGAGCTCGCAGATGATGACAGCATCGCTCGTGATCTCGACTAGTTGGGCAACGTCTGCCCACTCGTTGCGTTCAAGCGTTTCCATCGTGGACCCCACCGTCTATCGGTAACAAAAAAGCCTCCGAAGAGGCTTCTCAAATGCGATGGTGTCGGAGGCGGGACTTGAACCCGCATGACCAAAAGGCGGTCACTAGCACCTCAAGCTAGCGCGTCTGCCAATTCCGCCACTCCGACATGCTATGTTGTTGATTTGCGGCTCGTTTTGTTGGACCCGCGCGTTCAACGAGGAAAATAATAACCTATGATTCAAGAACTGCGCAAGCACTTTTTTGAAAAAAGTTAACGAATTTGTAAATGCGCAGGTAGATCCGTATGTCCGGCCCCGAATCGGTGTTGCCTCCCGGCGCGTCCTCGGGCATGAGCGATTTTTTGCTGCGCACTTCGTGCTGCAAAATATCGCTCCCCCTGCGGAATGCGCCGGGAGGCAACACCGATTCGGGGCCTGCAAATACGTACTTCAGACACAGTTCTCAAACATGTTCTGGGGGCTGATGCAAATTTGGTGGCTCGGCTTTGCCGAGCCCTTATATGGGGAGGCCGGAGCTAAAGCTCCAGCCTCACTAACTTTCCTATTAGATTAAGTGAGCGATCAAGGAATCGCACCCCTCCCTGCCGCGTTGCCGCAGGGCCTGCCCTGAAGTTACTTTTCAGAACACTCCACAGGACGCAAGAAACCCCCGCCGCACGAAGTGCGCAGCGGGGG
>URMR01000093.1 GCA_900548935.1 uncultured Collinsella sp. | reverse complement strand
TGAATGCGAGCGCAATAAGGCGTGCCGATGACGATGACCGGGACATGCCGACTGCTGAGGATCGGCAAGATGTCCTTGAGGTTGGGGGCAAGGCCGCTGTAGGAGATGACGATTGCCGCATGGTCGGGACCCGAGGCGAGCGCCGTTCGCACCTGGGCCTCGACACCGTTGTGACACGTTGCGCTTTTACCGGCGGAGAGCAGGCGATCGCGGAACATTCCCGCTGGATAGAGGTTGTGCGAGCCCGTGTAGATGTCGACCTGTCGGGCGTTCGCGATGAGCTTGGCGGCGTGGTCAAGCTGCGTGGGGTCGAGCAGCTCCTGCGTTTCGGCCAGCGTAGTCTGGTAGAGCCCCTCCATGCGCTCCATAACCTGCGCAGGGGTGGACGCGGCGTCGAAGGGAAAGTTGATATCCACGTCGCGTCGGTTGCCCGATTCGGTTGCCAGGCGGATGAGCTCGACCTTGAGGTCCTTGAAGCCCTCGAGGCCGAGCTTTTTGCAAAACCGGTGCACGCTCGCAACAGAAACGTTGGTGCGCGCGGCAAATTCCTTGATGGAGAGCCCGCGGACGTCTTCGCCCATGGCAAGGGCCGAGATGCCGAGCTGCTGCTCGGTGGGGGTGAGGCCCTGCGCCTCGGTGATCTTGCGTTTGATATCCATGCGAACTCCCACACTCGCCAAACCTGCCAAAAAGGGACAGGTTTATTTTGGCACGTTTCGGTCGGTATCAGGAAGTGTCAGGGACGGGGTGGCGGCGGCCCGTGGGCGCGAAAAGAAGTGTCGGGTTTGGCGCGCCCGCTTCTGCCCGTCCCGCGCGTGGGCGATACTCGGCTTATCGACCCGCGATGCAAAGGAGATGCTCATGGCAAACATCAAGTTCCCCGAGGGTTTCTATTGGGGTGGCGCCACCGCTGCCAACCAGTTTGAGGGCGCTTGGAACGTGGACGGCCGCGGTGCTTCTGTCGACGATCATTTCTTGGGCGGCAGCTACAAGGAGCCGCGTCAGATTACGATCGATATCGACCCCAACCGCTTCTACCCCAATCATGACGGTATCGATTTCTACCATCACTACGAGGAGGACATCGCGCTGTTCGCCGAGATGGGCTTTACCATGTTCCGCATGTCCATCTCCTGGAGCCGTATCTTTCCCAACGGCGACGACGCTGAGCCCAACGAGGCCGGCCTCGCCTTCTACGACCGCGTCTTCGACTGCCTGCGTGCCCACAATATCGAGCCGCTCGTGACCCTCTCGCACTACGAGATGCCCTATCACCTGGTCGAGAAATACAACGGCTGGGCGAGCCGCGAGCTCATCGGCTTCTTTGAGAAGTACTGCCAGACCGTCTTCGACCGCTATCAGGACAAGGTTAAGTTCTGGCTCACCTTCAACGAGATCAACTGCGGTACTCAGGACATGGGCAACCTCTTTGAGACCAGCATGATTCAGGGCTTTGAGGGTCCGGCGTCGGCGGTCCACACTACGCCGCAGGCTCGTATGCAGGCGCTGCATCACCAGTTTGTCGCCAGTGGCCGCGTCGTGCGCTATGCCCACGAGCATTACCCGCAGTTTAAGATGGGCAACATGGACTGCTTCATCCTTTCCTATGCCGCCACGTGTGATCCGGCCGACGTGTTCGCCACGCAGCAGGAGATGAATACCATGAACTGGTACTGCTCCGACGTGCAGGTGCGCGGCAAGTACCCGTTCTATGCCAAGCGCTTCTGGGCCGAGAACGATGTTGAGCTCGTGATGGAGGACGGCGACCTGCAGGATATCGCCGACGGCAAGGTTGATTTCTACACCTTTAGCTACTACATGTCCGGCACCGTGGGCACCCACAAGGACCACGAGATGACCGAGGGCAACATGACCTTTGGCGGCAAGAATCCCTATCTGGAGTCCACCGACTGGGGCTGGCAGATCGATCCGTTGGGCCTGCGCATCGCCCTCAACGAGATTTACGCCCGCTACGAGATTCCGCTGATGGTGGTCGAGAACGGCATGGGCGCCTACGACGAGGTCGAGGAGGACGGCTCAATCCACGACCCGTATCGCATCGCCTACTTGCAGAGCCACATCAAGGCCATGGGCGAGGCCATTGCCGATGGCGTTGACCTGATTGCCTACACCTGGTGGGGTCCCATCGACCTGGTTTCCGCCGGCACTGGCGAGATGCGCAAGCGCTACGGCTTCATCCACGTCGATAAGTACGACGACGGCACCGGTACCTACGAGCGCCGCCGCAAGGACAGCTTCTTCGCATACCAGAAGATCATCAAGTCCAACGGCACCGAGGGGCTGGATTAATCGACAATATGAGTGCCACTGGGGAAAAGGTTTTGGGAAGGGCTTGGAAGGGCTTGCGATTCGAGTTCTCGCCTGAGTATTTTGGTCATTTGGCACTATAATCACCATAGGGATGCGCATAACGTTGCGCTTAATCAAGAGGAGAAAACGTATGGGTCTGTTTGACATGTTCAAGAAGAAGGCTGAGCCCGCGGTAGCTGCTGCTCCGGCCTCCATCTCTGCTTCTGCCGGCGCCGACGTGCTGTGCTCGCCCGTCAAGGGCAAGGTCATCAAGATGGCCGACGTGCCCGATCCCGTCTTTGGTGGCGAGGTTCTGGGCAAGGGCTGCGCCGTGTGGCCCGAGGACGACCTGGTCTACGCTCCCTGCGACGGCAAGGTGACCGTCACCATGGGTCACGCCGTGGGTCTGCAGTCCGATAGCGGCATCGAGGTTCTGGTGCACGTTGGCGTCGATACCGTCAACATGAACGGCGACGGCTTCGAGGGCTTCGTCAAGGCCGACGACGTCGTGAAGGCCGGCCAGCCCATACTCAAGATCGACCGCGCCAAGATCGCTGCCGCCGGTTACAAGGACTGCGTCGTCGTAGCCGTGTCCAACACTGCCGAGTTTGCCGATGTCGAGCTTGCCGTCGAGGCCGAGTCTGCCGTCGCCGCCGGTGACGCCATCGTTAAGGTCGTCCGCAAGTAGTCTGCGGCATCCAGAAGATGCACAAGGGTGGTCGGGTTATCCGGCCACCCTTTTTTAATAGGCAAGGCAGGTGCATTTTATTGCATGGGGCTTGCTTTACGGGCCATTCGTTCGTCAAATTGAGCCGCTTGCGCTTTTGCGACGCAGGGGGTTGGGTCGGGCCGCTAATATGGACTTGCTGTTACGACGTGCGCTGCGCAGGGAACGCGGCGCCGCTTGTTTGGAGGAATGTCATGAAAAAGAAGCTGCTGCTTGCGCCCCTGATGGCCGCCCTGGTCGCGTGCGTGGTTTTGCTTTCCGGCTGCGGAGGGCCTTCGGTGGAGGAGCTCATCACCAACGACCTTACGAGTCAGTTTGACGAGATCAAGAACGGCGGCGATGACTTCCTCTCCGGTCTGGAAGAGGCTTCGGGCGACGAGTTTGAGCAGCTGGGTATCGATCCCAAGGAGTATGCCAAGAGCTATCTCGAGGGCTTTGATTACAAGATCGGTGATGTGACGGTCGATGAGGACAAGGGTACCGCGACCGCCGAGGTTACCATCACCTGCAAGTCCATGAACAAGATCGTCGAAGATTTCGCCACCCAGTATCAGGAGAAGATCGCCGCACTCGATACGATGCCTTCCGAGGACGACCTGTACAAGATGGCCGGCCAGGTCATGGTCGACGTGACCAAGGCCGCTAAGACCAAGGACACCAAGGTCACCTTTAAGTATTCCGCCAACGAGGATAACGAGTGGTCTGCCGACGATTCCGCAACCACCGAGATGATGAATGCGATGATGAGCTAGTTTGTTACGCGGTTTTGCCAAACCGCGTAACGGCTCGACGCTGCAAACGCCCCTAAGCGGCAATCTGACGTTCAATTTCAAGGGCGCGACCAGAAGGTCAGCGCCCTTTCATTTCAAGACTTTAGTCCGCTGGCCGCGCAGCGGCCAGCTTTAAACCACCCGCTACGCGGGTGGAGACAAACGGCTTTACAAAGCCACCCCTCCGACCGATATTGACGATTGTTCAGGCCGTCAAGAATTCGAGTCGAAGGGGTGGTCGCCATGGCCCAGAAGGCCTACAGCCTTTCCCACACGAAGTGGATGTGCAAGTACCACATCGTGTTCACGCCGAAGTATAGGCGCAAAGTGATCTACAACCAAATCAGGAGCGACATAGGGGAGATCCTCAGGAAGCTGTGCGAGTACAAGGGGATCGAGATAATCGAGGGGCACCTGATGCCCGACCACGTGCACGTGCTGCTGGCGATCCCGCCGAAGTACAGCGTCGCGAGCGTCATGGGCTACCTGAAGGGGAAGAGCTCGCTGATGATATTCGACAGGCACGCCAACCTCAAGTACAAGTTCGGCAACAGGAAGTTCTGGGCGGAGGGCTACTACGTGTCCACCGTCGGCCTGAACGAGGCGACGATCGCCAAGTACATCAGGGAGCAGGAGTCCCACGACATCGCGCTGGACAAGCTGAGCGTGAAGGAGTACGAGGACCCCTTCAAGAGGGGGTGATCCCGCCGGTTCGACCGGCGCGCCACGGGTCAAGATGCACTAGGCCTGGACGAAGTCCGGGCCCGCGCCTTTAGACGCGAGCCCGGGGCCCGTGGGTTATACCCTAAGAGCAAACCACCCTTTTTAAGGGTGGTTCTGATATGCCTGCAATCGGCTGGTGCGTTGGGTTCAGGTTGCTTTGTACCAAAAGATGGAACTGCGGTGGCAATGTGTCCGCTTGGGCGGGTAGGATGGATACATTGATTATTGCGAACAGTTTGAGCGGAGGACCATGTCTGTTCGAATCTATACCACCAATGCCGGCACGGATTTGAGCGATGCCGAGTTGGCGCTGCTTGCCGACCTTATTGCCCGTCACGGGCGTGTCGTGTTGCTGGCACCAACGTTTGCCGAGCTCGATCTGTGCCGTCATGATGCGGCGGAAGCCGGGATTTCGCTGGGTATTGACTACAAGACGCCTACATCGTGGCTTCGCTCGCTTTGGGAGCTTTTGGGCGACGGGCGCGGTTTCGTCGACAACCTGCAGCGCCAGATGCTGTTCTCGGACATGGTCACGCGTCTCGAGGATGCCGATCTGCAGCCGCTTTCGCGCAGCCAGGGCACGGTGCGCATGCTCGTGCGCATGGCCCGCGATGTGCTGCCGGGTGTGGCGGGGACGGGTGCCGAACGATGCCGTGGCGACAACTGCCAGCCGGAGCCAAAAAGCGATGCCGAGGCTCGTGTGTTCGAGCTTTTGCGCGCCTACGCGGACGGTTTGGACCGTCGAGATATGGTCGAGCCCTGCGAGGCGGCTGACATTACGGCCGGTGCCCTGGCCGATAACCTGCCGGCGTGCACCCGCGCCGTATGCGTGCGCGGTATCACGTCGTTTACGCACGGTCTGCTCGAGCTGCTGTCTGCCGTGGCGAACAATGGGGGAGAGGTCGTCGTGCTGCTTGCCCGCGAGCAGGCGGCGATGCGCGAGGAGCTTGCCGCGGCATTTGATGCCCGCGGTTTGCTGTTTGAGGCCGCGCCGCTGGAGGAGGACGCCGTCGCGTCTGATGCCGCTTGCAGGACCGCCGCTCAGCCTGCCTTTATTGAGGTCGCCGGCCCCCATGCCCGTGCCCATGCTTATGCGGACGCCATCGATAAGTTGGTGAAGGCGCACAAGGAGTCCAAGGCCGCTAAAACTACGGCAACGCCCGCCGACCCCGCGCGCGTGCTCGTTGTTTCTGCCCGGGCACCCCAGCTGTTCGGTGAACTCGCCTCTCGTCTGGCGGCTCGTCATATCGCTGCCGAGACAGTTGAGTTCACGGCGTTTGCCCAATCCATTGCGGGCAGGCAGTTTGCGGCGCTTGTCGGCCTGATCGAGCGCATGAAGGCCGCCGATGAGGGCGCGGCGTCAAAGACCGAGTGGTGGCCCGCGCCGGAGCTTACCGACTGGATCTACAGTCCGCTTTCGGGCGCTGATGCCGTCAATGCCCGTACCTTCGATAAGAATATGCGTCTTTCGCGCAGCAAGACTACCGCGGGCGTTAAGAGCCTGCTGCAGAGTGTCCAGGGCCAGGTGAGGGGCGCGCGCAAGGCGGCGAGCGACGAGAACTGGTTTAAGAACGTGCCGTGTGTGGTTTCGGACGTGTTCCAGGCGCTGTGGCGTGACAAGCCCGTGACGGCGCTCAAGGCCATGCTTGCCGTTGCCGAGGCGTTGCCCGATCGTTCGCTGGGCAGCTTAGATGGCCAAGCCCGTCGCCAGGCGGAGGTGGCCCTGCTGCGCCATGTCATCGACATCCTTATGAATGGCGCCCGCGCGCTCGACGTGTCGCAGGCCGCGACCGTGCCCGTGCTCGATGGCATTCGCACCAAGGTGGACAAGCGTAGCACCGCCTACGATTACGAGACCCACGAGGTTGACCGCGCGCCACGTGCCAAGGCTCGCTTTGCTTCGCTTGCCGATGCGGCGGCACTGCGCCCCGGCAGCTACGATGCCGTGCTGTTTGCCGATGTCGATCTGGACAGCTATCCGCTCTCACACGAGGAGGGGCCGCTAGCCACACTGACGGCGAGTCTTGGTCGCGAGGGCGTGACGCTTGAGCCCGCGGCCTTGCTGCGCGTGCGCTTTGGCCACGCGATGCAGGCGTCACGCGGCCCGGTTGCGCTTGCCCGCGTGACGCACGATCGCCAAGCGCGCGAGTGTTACCCGGCTGCCGTGTGGACCGAGTTGCGGGCGCATGCCGAGGCCGCTGAAGCTGCTAGGGAAGCTGACGCCGACAAGGCCGCTGACGACGCTAAGACCACTGGTGGCGCTAAGGCCGCTGACGCCGACAAGGCGAAGTGCGTGGGTGAGGGCGATATCGTAAGG
>URMR01000092.1 GCA_900548935.1 uncultured Collinsella sp. | reverse complement strand
CCCCCAGCCTTGTGCGTGTAAAGCACCTGCGCTAACCGTTGCGCCAATCGCCCGCGGTCATAGAGTATAGCCGATATCGGGCTCGGTACACCGCTAATCCATAACGCAATATCGATGGGTCCCGTGAGCGTGATGCCGATGCGGACCTGCCTTGCTAATCGATGCTGTGTCTTTACGGTTTCCCGGGGAGCCGCATCCTTGCGGGTGCGTTAAAGTTGTTACGAGATGCAAACCGTTAACGGTGGATTATCCAGAAAGGTTCAAGATGCACCAATCTGACCGTATAACCACGACTACTGTCGCCGCTCTTGCCGACCTGCTCAATAAGAGTGGCGAGCTGCGCGGATCTGAGCGCCTCGACGGCCGAGCCGTGACCGGATGCTCATTTGATTCCCGCGCGGTCGCGGTGGGAGATGTGTTCTTTTGCAAGGGTACCTCCTTTAAGTCATCGTTTCTATCGATGGCGCTCGACGCCGGTGCCGTTGCCTTTGTGTGCGAGGAGTCTTTGGTAGACGAGCTTGCTCCGCTGGGCAAAGAGCGCGGTGCGGCCATGCTGGTCGTTCGTAGCGTGCGCACGGCGATGGCGCTATTGCCTCCGGAGGTCTACGACCGTCCCGATCGCGACGTTAAGATCGTGGGCATTACCGGCACCAAGGGCAAGACCACGGCGGCCTTCATGCTCCAGTCCATCATCAAGGCGGCGGGTAAGTCCTGCGGCATGATTGGCTCGGTGAGCACCGACGATGGTATCGAGTGCTACGAGAGCACCAACACCACGCCCGAGGCCCCCGAGGTCTGGCGCCATATCGCCAATTGCCGTACGTCCGGCCGTCAGTTTATGGTTATGGAGGTCTCGAGCCAAGCGCTCAAGTACCAGCGCGTCGAGAACCTGCCCTTTGACGTTGCGTGTTTCCTCAATATCGGTCGCGATCACATTTCGCCTATCGAGCACCCTACGTTCGAGGATTATTTTCAGAGCAAGCTCAGGATTTTCGACCAGGCAAAAACGGCCGTGGTCAATCTTGGCACCGACGAGGTCAATCACGTGCTCGAGGCGGCATCGACGGCCGAGCGCCTCGTGACCGTTGGCGTTGAGCATCCTGAGGCTAGCCTGTGGGTAAGCGACGTGCGCATGGTTGGCTTTAACATCGAGTTTAACTTGCACGGCCTGAGCGCCGATGAGCCCGCGGCGGGGGAGAAGATTCTGCTGGGTATCGCGGGCGATTTTAACGTGGAAAACGCGCTGGTGGCAATTGCCGCCGCGCGCGAGATTGGCATTGGCATCGACGCCATCAAAAAGGGCCTTTCCAAATTCCGCGTGCCCGGTCGCATGGAGGTTGTGGAGTCGAAGGACGGTCGTGTGGTCTGCGTCGTGGACTACGCGCACAACCAGCTTTCATTCCGCTCGCTGTTCTCGTCGGTCAAACGTGCCTTTCCCGCCAGCCCCGTCATTGCGCTGTTTGGCGCCGCCGGCGGCAAGGCTCAGGAGCGCCGCGAGCAATTGCCGCGCGAGGCCGCACCGTATTCTGACCTGATGATTTTTACCAACGAGGACCCCGCTCGCGAAGACCCGATGAAGGTCTGTCGTGAGCTCGCGGAGAATGTCCCCGATGACACACCGAACAAGATTATTCTTGATCGCGAGGTGGCGGTGCACACGGCCTTTAAGGCGGCACGCGAGGAGTACATCAAGCCCGATGCGCCCACGATTGTATTGTTGCTCGCCAAGGGCGACGAGGAGCTCATGCATGTGGGCGACGAATTCGTGCCCATCGAGAGCGACCTTTCGCTGGCGCATCGCCTGATCGATGTTACCCAGTTCGACTGATACATTGTGTTGACGATGGCGCGTTGAGGGTGCCGTCGTTCCAAACGCGACTCGCTTAGGCGAGCCGCGCTACTCAAGACCAAGCCCCTTCTATGTAAACGGAGTGACCATGTCCCACAACATCCTGCCGACCGTTGCTGAGCTTTCGGGCGAGATGCGCGAGCGTCTTGCCAAGGTCAAGTATGTCTTTACCGATCTGGACGCCACGATGCTCGCCCCCGGCTCGTGCGTGCTGCGCGATAACGACGGCAATCCCTCGACCAAGCTCGTCGAGGCGGTTGTCGCGCTCGCTCGTGCCGGCATCCAGGTGGTTCCCACCTCGGGTCGTAACCGCACCATGATCCACGAGGACGCGCGCGTGCTCGGCCTCAACTCCTATATCGGCGAGATGGGCGGCCTGGTCATGTACGACCTCAAGGCCAACGATTGGGAGTACCTGACCGGCGACATGCCTTACGATCCCGCCTGCGGTCTCACGCCGCACCAGGTGATCGAGCAGACCGGCGTGTGCGAGAAGATCCTTGCCCGCTGGCCGCACAAAATTGAGTACCACAACGACATGTCGACCGGCTACAAGTACCGTGAGGTCACCGTTGGCATGCGCGGCGATGTGCCCGACGATGAGGTTCAGGCCATCCTGGACGAGGCCGGCTGCGGTCTGGTCTGGGCTTGCAACGGCCATCTGACGCACCTGTCCAAGCCGACGACGCTCGAGCTTAATCGTGTCGAGGATGGCCGCGCCTTCAACATCAATCCGGCGGGTCTCAACAAGGGCGTTGCCATTGCGCGCTTCTGCGAGCACCTGGGGATCGAGCGCGAGGAGACGCTCGCACTCGGCGACTCCGAGTCCGACTTCTACATGGCCGACCATGTGGGCATGTTCTGCCTGGTCGAGAACGGCCTGACGAGTGTCGGTGCCTCGGAGTTTTTGGACGCCTGCGACAATGCCTATGTAACGCGTGGCAAGATTGTCGACGGTTGGGTGGCAACGGCCGAGCTGCTGGTCGCAGCCCGTTCGTAGCGCGACGCATCACGCGGGGTCGCATTTTTTTTCGAGAGAGAATTTGGTGAGGTAATGTCCGATATCGAGAATCTGGCCGGAGATACGCGCCCGATCGGCGTGTTCGACTCGGGCCTGGGCGGCTTGACGGTCGCGCGCGCGATCGCAACGGCCCTTCCGCATGAGTCTGTTTACTACTTTGGTGACACCAAGCGCTGTCCCTATGGCGTGAGAGATGAGGACGAGGTGCGCTCGTTTGCCCTGCAGGTGGGCCGCTGGCTTTCGCACCACGATGTCAAGATCATGGTCATCGCTTGCAATACGGCAACGGCCGCTGCCCTGCGCGTCGCGCAACAGGTGCTCGATGTTCCGGTCATCGGCGTGATCGCACCGGGCGCACGTGCTGCCATTAACAGCACGCGTACGCGCCGCGTGGGCGTGCTGGCCACCAACCTTACGATTCGGTCTGGCGCGTACACGCGCGCTATCCAGGACCTGGATGCGGGCGTCGATGTGTACGGCTGCCCTGCCTCAAGCTTTGTCGAGGTGGTCGAGAGCGAGCTTGCCTCGGGCGCGCATCTGCAGGAGCAGTGGCTCGAAAACGACGACATCTTCGACACCCCCCAGGTGCGCTCGTTAGTCGGTGCGACGGTCGAGCCCCTACTGGGGCACGGCATTGACACCGTGGTGCTTGGATGCACGCATTTTCCGCTGCTTGCGGGCCCCATTCGCCATGCGCTGGGATCTCATGTGCGCGTGGTGAGCTCTGCCGAGGAGACCACGCGCGAGCTTGCCGATATCCTTACGCGCCGCGAGCAGCTTGCGGCGGATGGCGCGGAGCCCCTGCATCGCTTTGCCACGACATCCGATAACATCGCCGAGTTCGCGGTGGCCGGTAGCTTTATCTTTGGTCAGCCGCTCAAGAGCGTCGAACATGTCGACTTGGAGGAGCTGCGCTAGCGCTCTCGCTTTTGACAGTCTTTGGTCGAGAAGGGTCTTCTTATGGAATACATGCAGGTCAACCGCGCCAACGCCCGCGCCGCCAACGAGCTGCGTCCCGTTAAGCTCACCTGCGGCGTTATGAAGCACGCCCACGGCTCGTGCCTGGCGGAGTTCGGCGACACGCGCGTACTGTGTGCCGCCACCATCGAGGAGGGTGTGCCGGGCTGGCGCAAGGGCGCCAAGGCCGGTTGGGTAACCGCAGAGTATGCCATGCTGCCGGCATCGACCGGTAAGCGTTGCAAGCGCGAGTACGCCAAACGTAAGGGCCGCTCCATGGAGATCGAGCGGCTTATCGGCCGCAGTCTGCGCACCGTCGTCAACATGAAGGCGCTCGGTGAGTACACCGTTACCGTCGACTGCGATGTGATTCAGGCCGATGGCGGTACGCGTACGGCGAGCATTACCGGCGCCTGGATGGCGCTGCACGACGCTCTTGCCATGTGGGTCGAGGCGGGCAAAATCGAGCGCATCCCGCTCACGGGCCAGGTTGCCGCGATTTCTATGGGTGTCGTCGATGGCAACACCCTGCTCGACTTGGATTATTCCGAGGACAGCCACGCCGAGGTCGACATGAACCTCGTCGCTACCGACACCGGCGAGATGATCGAGCTCCAGGGTACCGGCGAGCAGGCGCCCTTCGACCGCAAGCGTCTCAATGCCCTGCTCGACCTGGGCGACAAGGGCATTGCCGAGCTCATCGAGCTTCAGCGCCAGGCCCTCGCCTAACCTGCCAAAAAAGGGACAGGTTTATTTTGGCAGGTTTTATCTGCGAAAACACCGAAGTATAAGACTGTCGTAGATTGAGAGGGGAGAGAGGCCGAGACCCTCGTCGTCCCCAACACGGCATTGCTATAGAGACAAGGAGGCCAGCCATGGCACTTGACAAGATTGACATCGACACCCTCGACCCGGCGGCGACCATTGTCGTGGCCACGGGCAACGCCCATAAGCTCACCGAGATCGAGGCCATTTTGGGCAAGGTCATGCCCGAGGTGCGCTTTGTGGCGCTCGGTCAGCTGGGCGATTTTGAGGACCCCGAGGAAAACGGCACGACGTTTTTGGAGAACGCCATCATCAAGGCGCAGGCTGCGGTCGAGGAGACGGGCCTTATGGCCATTGCTGACGATTCTGGCCTGGTCGTCGACGCGCTGGACGGCGAGCCGGGCGTGTATAGCGCGCGCTATGCGGGCGTGCATGGCGACGATGCCGCCAACAACGCCAAGCTTCTCGTTAACCTAGAAGGCGTGGCAGACGAGGATCGTACCGCGCGCTTTATGAGCGTCGTCGCGCTTATCGATACGGACGGCCTGGTCACCTATGGCGAGGGCGCCTGTGAGGGCGTTATCGCGCACGAGGGCCGCGGCGATCACGGTTTTGGCTACGACCCGCTGTTCCTGCCGGTCGACACGCCGGGCAAGACTATGGCCGAACTCACGGCGGACGAGAAGAACGCCATCAGCCATCGTTTCCATGCGCTCGAACATCTGTCCGCCAAACTCACGGGCGAGGAGTAGGCCGTGCGTGCGGTGGTGCAGCGCGTGCTCAACGCCGGCGTGACGGTCGACGGTGAGTGCGTGGGCCGCATTGGACGCGGCTACCTGGTACTGCTGGGCGTGGGCCACGGCGACACACGCGCCGAAGCCGACAAGCTGTGGGGCAAGCTCCGCGGGCTGCGTATCAACGAGGACGAGAACGGCAAGACCAACTTGGCGCTTGCCGATGTCGACGGCGAGGTGCTCGTGGTGTCGCAGTTCACGCTGTTTGCCGACTGCCGCCACGGCCGCCGTCCGTCGTTTACGGATGCCGGCGCGCCCGATGTCGCTAACGAACTTTACGAGTATTTTCTGACGCTCGTCGCCCAGGACGTTGAGCATGTGGCGCACGGCATTTTTGGCGCCGACATGAAGGTCGACCTGGTCAACGACGGCCCGTTCACCATCGTACTGGACACAGACAATCTGTAAGTAGTCAATTTGGGACGGGGCTTTTTTAGCTGCTTGCGTATGGCTACAACAGGGTGCTATAGTATTAGAGTTTTGTCTATCTTAGGGGTATTATCCCCTTTTTGAATTGCACCCTCTGGAGGCCCTATTCATGGAAGAGATGGAAGTCAATCACGTCGACGACATCCACGAGAAGCTGACCGATATGGTGGGCGATCGCGTCAAGGTTAAGGCCAACATGGGCCGTACCCGTGTCATCGAGCGCATGGGCACCATCAAGAGCGTCCACCCCGCCGTCTTTATCGTCGAGGTTGACGAGCGTCGCGGCCGCAAATCGCGTCAGTCTTACCAGTATATCGATGTTCTTACTGGCCAGGTCGAACTGTTCGACCCCGAGAGTGGCGAGCATATCTTTACCCCGCTCGGCAACCAGCTCGAGGAGCACTAACGGTGACCGATCGGTCCCTCATCCTTACCGCGCCGGCAAAGATTAACCTCTATCTGGGAGTTCATACCGAGCGCGACGCCCGCGGCTATCACAGGGTCGATTCCCTGATGGCAGCCGTCGGTCTTGTCGATACCGTGACGGTCGCGCCTGCGCCGGCGCTGACCGTCCAAACCATTCCGGCATCCGATTTTCCCATGCAAAAAAATACGGCTTATCGGGCGGCAATCGCTATGGCCGAGTATTACGGTCGCGATGCCAACGTGTGCGTGACGATCGAAAAGCGTATCCCGCTGTGCGCCGGCCTGGGAGGTCCCTCGACGGATGCCGCTGCGGTCATTGTTGCCTTGGCCGAGCTGTGGGGTATCGACCGCGCGGACCCCGCGCTCGATGACATCGCTCGTGGTATCGGCGCCGACGTGCCGTTCTTTTTGCACGCGAGTCCCGCATTCTACGTGGGCGGGGGAGATGTGCTGGCCGCTGAGTATCCTGTGCTTCCGGCGACGCCTGTCGTATTGGTCAAACCGCACGAGACGAGCGTATCAACGGTTGAAGCGTATCGACGATTTGATGAGAGCCCGGTGCCCGCGGACAAACCTGGTGCGATTGCTTCTGCCTTACGCGCCGGCGATGCCGAGGCGGCATATGCGTTCGTTCATAACAATCTGGGCGTCATATCCGCGCAGATGGAGCCGCGGATCCAGACGGTCCTCGACTGGCTGCGCGCACAGGAGGGAACCGTTGCCG
>URMR01000091.1 GCA_900548935.1 uncultured Collinsella sp. | reverse complement strand
CCAGGCCCGATTTTGCCTCTTGACAATGTCCTGCTCATATTAAAAGGAACGTCCCCATCTGCCGGATTAGGAGAGACTCTCCAGCACGCGACGGAGCTCATGCTGAACGGCGTGGTCGCGGTTGCAGCCTACGACGCGATCGGCCACCGCCTTGAGCGCGGGGCGTGCATTTTCCATCGCGCAACCCGTGCCGACAAAGCGAATGATCTCGTAGTCGTTCATCGAGTCACCAAACGCCATGACCTCGTCGCGCCCAATGCCGTAATGCTCCGCGAGCTGCGCGATGCCCGAGGCCTTCGACACACCGGGCTGCATGGCATCGATCCACGCGTTACCCGAAGGCGCAAAAGTAAAGAGCTGCCCAAGTTCGCGCTGCAGTACGTACGCACTGTCCATAACGGCACCGTCATCGCAAAAGATACTCGCCTTGATGATATTTACACTGGGATCGGGCAGCTCCCAAATGCGCTCGGCATTGGGAAGGTCCTTATCGACCTCACGCACGAACTTGCACTCGTCATCGAGCAGGAAGGACTTGGTTCGGTCAAAAAGCGCAAGATGCAGATTGGGAAACGTCGCGACAGCTTGGGCGAGCCTTCGAATCGCCAGGTGCGAATACACCTCACGGTCTACCATTTTGCCGTCGGCATAGACCTGGGCGCCGTTAGCGGCGACAAAGTCCATCTTGCCGCGAACGGGCGCAAAGAACTCGCACAGGCGATCGTAGCGACGACCTGACGATGCGGCGAAATGCACACCATGCTCGTGTAGTGCCAGAATCAGTTCGTAGGTCTCGGGAGGCACCTGGCCGTTTTCGTCAAGCAGTGTGCCGTCCATATCGGATGCAATCAGTTTAAACATAGAAAAGCTCCCTTCGGGCTTGATGGAATCGGACGTATATCCGATTCCAACGTACCCAAAGGGAGTTCAAATAAGACTCCGCGGGCGCAAACGTTTCAAGGACCTGGCAAATAGCTCACACATGCCAGAGGTCCTACGGTCGCGGCGCCAGGCACACGCCAAAGAGTGTCCCCAACGATTAGTCGTTTAAGAACGTCCCCGATGACTAGTCGGCGTAGGTGAAGGTCGCGACGTCGAACATGCCCTCGAGGCGGATGCGGAGCGTCGGGATGACCGGCAGGGGCAGGAAGATGATGCCCATGATGGGGTCGAGCGGCGGCTCAATACCCATGGCGCGTGCCTTGACCATAAAGTCGTCGTGCTGCGCGGCAACGTCCTCGGCCGTGCCTTCGCTCATAAGGCCACCGAGCGCCAGCGGAATGCGCGCCACGACCTCGCCGTTGCGCACCAGCACGTGACCGCCCTGGCCCACGGCCTCGACGGCAGCCATCATATCGGTCGCGTTGTCGCCCACCACGCACACGTTGTGCGAGTCATGGCCGATCGTCGAGGCGATGGCACCGCCCGTGATGGTAAAGCCGCGCACCCAGCCGCGACCGATGTGCTTGCCAACAAGACCCAGGCCCGCAGGACCATCAACGTCGGCGCCCTCGGCTTGCAGCGATACGCCGCGGCCGTGACGTTCGATCAGCATAATGCGGCGCAGGCCCTCGTCAGTCTCGGGACGAACCATGCCCGTGATAGCCTTACCCGGCACCACGTCAATCACGGCCTCGCCCGGCTTAAAGGCATAATCGAATACGTCGAGCGAAAGCTTCGGCAGCTTAACGGAGGCGCGCAGTTCATCGGCAAGGGCCGCAACCTCGGCCATCTCGGGTGCAATCTCGCCCACAAAGGTGCCGTCCTGCGCCACCAGAGCACCGGCAGCATAAACACGATGTGGAGCCTTGGCAAACGTCAGGTCATCGAGCAACAGCAGGTCGGCACGCTTACCCGGGGCGATGGCGCCACGCAGCTCGTGCGGGTCGCGGCAACCGTGGTCCAGGCCAAACGCCTCGGCCGTGGACAGGGACGCCATAGAGATGGCAACCACGGGGTCAATACCGGCCTCGATAGCCACGCGGCAGGCATTGTCGATCATGCCGGTTGCAAGCGCATCGGAGGGAGCACGGTCGTCGGTCGCAAAGCAGCAGCGGCGGGCGCGCGCGGGATTCTCCAGCAGCATCGGAGACAGGTTGGCCAGATCATGGCTGCACGTACCTTCGCGTAGCATCACATACATGCCGCGGGACAGCTTGTCGAGTGCCTCCTCGGGAATCGTCGACTCATGATCAGCGATAATGCCAGCCGCGACATAGGCGTTGAGGTCCTTGCCGGCAACGAGTGGGGCATGACCGTCGACCTGTTTGGACGGCGTCTGGTTGGCAGCGTCGATACGAGCACAGGTCTCGGGATCGGCCATAAAGACGCCCGGCAGGTTCATCATCTCGCCCAGGCCAAAGACATCACCCGGATATTCGGCAAAAAACGCCTGCATATCGGCAGCGGTGATGACGGCACCGGCCTGCTCGTCGGGCAGTGCGGGCACGCACGAGGGCATCATGTACTTGATGGAGATGGGCGCGCGGCGACCATCCTCGATCATAAAGCGCAAGCCGTCGAGACCGGCAACATTGGCAATCTCGTGGCTGTCGGCAATGGCGGTGGTAGTACCGCGCGTCGCGGCCATGCGCGCATACTCGGCGGGACGAATGTTCGAGGACTCAATGTGCAGATGTCCGTCGATAAAGCCGGGGGCAAGATAGCGGCCCTGGCAATCGATGACCTCGGCAGCCTCATACGTACCGGCGGCATCGTCGCGACCGTCGTACAGCACACCGACGATCACGCCATCCTTGACGGCAACGCTACCGGGCGCCACACGCTGACCGTACACATCGACGATCTGCGCGTTGGCAAACAGCGTGTCGACAGGTACACGACCCTCGGCGGCCTCGATCACAGACCTCATGACCTCAACGGACATACATACTCCTTTAACCGTAGAAAAAAGCTGCGGAGCGGACAGGCCTTCACCGCAGCAAACCAATAGCCATTGTATGCCCAAAAGGAGGCCGTCGATAACACCTCTTCCGCTTAACGGCACCGCCAAATGATCCCCTGGGGACACAAATTCAGACCATCGCTCGTCTCGGGCACCGCCAAATGTGCACAAACAAAGTCACTACCGACGCAAACATGCCCCTCAGTTGTCCCCACCGACGGTCAGATTAGTCCCCGGTGCAAAGACAAAGGCCTTTGACTTGCCGTACTCCGCCTCGAATGCTTCATCAGAAAAGTAATAGTATGCAAACAGCAACTTTGCCGCTTCTCGCTGTTCATCCATTCTAACGAAGTGCCTGATCAAAGCCGCGGTTTCAAACCAGCGACCATCCTGAGACTCCTTTGCCAGCCAAAGGCTATTCGCCAAAACGTTAAGCGAGAAAACGCTCGGAGAAATACCGATGACCTCCTGGGCTTGGCTTCTATTGAGCACCGGCTGCTCAACCATTACCGCCCTGAGACGTGATACCGCCCCGTTGTAATCAACCCATTTCTTTCGCATTCGATGCTCCTACATAAAAATATTAAGCTCACTCTAGCTATTATATCGAAGTCACTCTGGATATCAATATTACAAATAATTGACGATATCAATATGGAATTTAATAATTCCTATATACTGCGATTTTAATTATGTTTAGAGCATTGATAGTGTAAATAGCAAATTGACATTTCTCTTTTGATTTGTTTAATTTGGTATATATAGTAGTGATGTCTATATTTTATATTCTAAGGAGCTATCGATGCAACTAGACCTAGACATGAACTCGTCCGAAATGAAGGCGTGGGCGAAAACCAAAAAAGCCAGCTATACTCGGTCGGCGCTTTATGACGATCAAGTTTGGAAAAGTCCGGGACAGTCCGGCGACACGGAGCAAGAGCACTGCGTCACATGGCTTGAAGCACAAGATGGGGCCCGGACAGCAAAAAGTGTTTACAATCATCTGAATTGTGCTGCCCTAGCACTGTGGATTGCGGAAGCCGCGGGCGTCAATGGCAGTGCCGTCGAAGAGGCGTATCACGCGGCAGAACTATCATTCAGCGACAAGGGGTCTGCTAGTTCGGCGGCGGCTGCCGTCAGGCGCATTATCCCCTGGACCATGGTTGTCGAAGCTTCTCAACCTAACCAGTAGCGCCTCGATATGACAGAGCCAGTAACGGCACCGCAAAATTGGTGCAGACTAGCCTGACCCCATTGCACCAAACTATTGACGACCAAGGCAACAAAAAAGTTGCGGTGGAATAGTTCCTGTTTAAAGGCCTAGGCCGCGTTTTTAGGAACTATTTCACCGCAACTTAAAGGGCCGCAGTCGGGATTCCCGGCTGCGGCCTTATTGCACTTGTGAGGTCAACTCGCTCGTTAGACCAACTTAAAGCCCTTGCGCTTGCCTACGGAGAGGGTGTCGCCCAGCTTGAGGGCGCTGGGGTCGATGTTGTAGCTCTTGGGAGCCACGGCCTTGCCGTTGATCTTGACGCCACCGCCGTCGATATCGCGACGAGCCTGGCCGGCGCTTGCCGAAAGACCCAAGTCCTTGAGCAGGCCGGCGAGGTAGATCTGGCCCTCGTCGTTAACAGTCAGCTCAACATGCTTCTCGGGGAAGTCGGCGAGCTGACCCTCCTTGAACACGCGGTCGAACTCGGCCTGAGCCTCGTCGCCGGCACCGGCGCCGTGGTAGGTATCGCACAGGTCTCGACCCAGGGCGCGCTTGAGCTCATAGGGGTCGGCAGAGCCGTCGGCCAGAGCAGCGTCGATCTTGTCGACCTCGGCCGGGGTGAGCGAGCTCGCCAGACGATAGTACTTACCGATCATCTCGTCGGGGATGGACATGGTCTTGCCGAACATATCCTTGGGCGCGTCGGTCAGGCCAATGTAGTTACCGTAGGACTTGGACATCTTACGGACGCCATCGGTGCCCTCGAGCAGCGGCATGGTGAGCGCGATCTGCGGCTCCATGCCCATCTTCTCCATGAGCTCACGGCCGGCGAGCAGGTTGAAGAGCTGGTCGGTGCCGCCCATCTCCACGTCGGCCTTAATCTGCACGGAGTCAAAGGCCTGCATCACGGGATACAGGAACTCATGCAGGGCGATCGGCGTCTGAGACTGGTAGCGCTTGGTAAAGTCATCGCGCTCAAGGATGCGGGCGACGGTGAACTTGGAGCACACCTGCAGCAGACCGGCCAGATCCATCGACAAGATCCAGTCACCGTTGTGCACGATGGTGGTCTTCTCGGGATCCAAGATCTTCATGGCCTGGCTCACGTAGGTCTCGGCGTTGGCCTCGATCTGCTCCTGCGAAAGCTGCGGACGGGTGGAATTCTTGCCCGAGGGGTCGCCGATCAACGCGGTACCGTTGCCGATGATGAGGGTGACGTTGTGGCCCAGGTCCTGGAACTGACGCATCTTGCGCAGCGGCACGGCGTGGCCCAGGTGCAGGTCGGGGCTGGTGGGGTCGACGCCGAGCTTGATGTTGAGGGGCTCGCCCTTCTCAAGCTTCTTGCGAAGGTCGGCCTCGGGAACGATCTGCGCGGCGCCCGAGGTGATGATACGCATTTGCTCGTCAACAGACAGCATTGGGTATCCTCCTTTTGCTATAGCACCCTCGCCGAAAACGGCGGTGCTGGAAGTCCATAAACTCTCATATGATAACAAACTGACGCGACGCAGCACCTACGACAGGAAAATCCTCGTCCTGCCGCATGCGTCGATGGCAACTGGCAGACGTGTACCGTCACGCTCGACCAGATAGCGCACCTGCCGACGGCGCAAGCAGTCACGGCAATGGACCTGCCCCGTCGCATCGGTGGCGCAGACGCCCTCGGCGGTCAGCAGGCAGTGCTCGCACACCATGAGCTCGGGACGGTCGGCGTCGACCGGACCCAAGACGCCGGGTTCGGCCGCCAGCTCGGCAATACGCTCCCTATCATTGCCGAGCAACTCGGCAGGCAAGTATACCCGCCCCGCGCCAAGACCCCGCAGCCAGGCAAGTGTGGCCCGATTGGCGCAGAACACCGGCGCCGCCACGTCGAACGCCGTGCCCAGCTCGCGGGCCATCGCCACCTGCCCCAGATTGCGGCAGACGACGCACCCGGCACGCTGCATAAGTGCCCGAGTCCGCTCGGTATCGCCCGCGCGGCACACTTCGTCGAGCACCACCGTCGCATCGGACAGGTCTCGCTCATCGCGCGGATCCACATCCATCAGTTCCCAGGCAAAGACCATACGAGCAAAAGCCTCATACTTTGACGGCCCCGCCAACTCCGTCGGCACGTCGTCATCTGCCAGAACGCCCTCAAACGGCAGCACCTCAAAGGACCGCTCAACAGGCGCGACCGCATCTGCCTCGGCCCGCATGCGCTCCAACACCGTTGTCGTCTGCCCCAGCACGCCGGCACTGCGGATCAGATAGACCTCGCAGCCCGCGTCCACCTTACGTTTGCAATGCACGACGATGCGCTCTCCCGCAGCGGCATCCACGGGGCAAGGCACCTGTGGCCAGCGCTTGGGCACATCGGGACGCGCGTCGACACCCGGATAAAACCGGATCTCGAGCGTGTCACCCGCCGCCACGGCGGCGTCGAGCTCAACGGTCACCTCTTCGTGGCCCACAGCGACCAAACGCCCCACGCGCACGCCCTGGTTAATTGCGCGCTCAAAGCTCATCAGCTCGGCACCCGAACGCCCTCGCAGGTACGCATCGGTAAACCCACGGTTAAACGACCTCCCCAGCTCGCGTTCAAGCTCTTCCACGGCATCGGGGTCCCACGCGCCGTCGCGCAGCATATCGAGTGCCCGGCGCCACACCCGCACCACGTTGAATACGTAATCGGGGTTCTTCATGCGCCCCTCGATCTTGAGCGACGCCACGCCGGCATCTACAAGCTCGGGCAGATGCGCAATACCCAGATAGTCACGCGGACACAGCAGGCGATCTCCCTCGACGGCGACAACGCTCTGTCCAGCCTCGTCCACCAGGTCGTACGCCAGACGGCACGGCTGCGTGCAGTCGCCGCGCATCGCCGAGCGCCCACGCCGCAGGGCCGAGAACTCGCACGCCCCCGAATAGCCGATGCAAATCGCACCGTGGCAGAATACCTC
>URMR01000090.1 GCA_900548935.1 uncultured Collinsella sp. | reverse complement strand
TTCCAATCTCGAGCGTATCGAGCTTCACGTCCGTGTTCCTCCCCCAGCGCCCAAAGGGCGTTGCATTTATGTTCACCTTGGCTAACCGTTTGCCACGGCTAACCAATTCAACCATGCATGATAGCGCGAACATGCAACGATGTTCAATCGACAGATCGGTGCAAAGGGAATTCTGGGCCGCGGTTTCCCCGAGGACCGAAACAGCCGCCCGCCCCTCGACAAAATGATCCGTTCCCTTCGTCGCATGCGAAACATCCAAGGAGTGTCCCAGGCTGCCGGCACAATAGGAACGTCCCCAGCTGCCGGCAGCATTTCGCCGCAACAGCAAAAGCCCGCGCTGGCAACAAATGTCACCTGCGCGGGCTTGGTGGGCGCTCACAAAGGCACGTTATAGAGGCCCGCATCAGTTATGGATTGCCAAACAGCATCGATACGCGATGCCTCCGTCGGCTTACCAAGCGATGAAGATTGCCGCAATCTTAGACAATCGGCGCAATGCCGGCAAAGTGCAGATACAGCGAAATGATTGCCACGACAATGACCACCGCTGCGATCAGCTTGTCGTGCAGATGAGGAAGCACCGGCTTACCGCGGCCTCGCTCGCCCAGCATATAAACGGGAATGGCCGGAGCAAAAAGGATCGTTGTGATCATAACGCCCTGGAGACCCGTCGACCACACCAGGAACAATGTGTAGATGAAGCCGAGCGTACCGAAGAAGCGGGCTTTGCCGACGCTTGGCGCATGCGGCCCATCCAGATGCTCGTTCTTCCAGCCAATCACCATGTAATAGGCTGCCGAGCACACGTACGGAACCAGAATCGTGTTGACTGCGCAGCTATAGAAGAACTGGTAAGTGCTCGCCGCCACATACGACACGATCAAGAAGAGTTGCGTGATGCCGGAGCTCACGAGAACCGTTACCACCGGGGCATCGTGCTTGTTCGTCTTGGCAAACGCCAGAGGGAAGGATCCCTGGCGCGCCGCCTCGAACGGCGTCTCGGACGCAATGATGACATAGCCCAGCAGCGCGCCGACCAGCGAAAGGATAACGCCAAGGTTTACGATGGCAGCGCCAACCGGACCGATTGCGCACTCGAGAATTCCCGCCATGGAGGGCGTTGCGAGCTGTGCCATCTCCTCGCGCGGCATAATGCCGAGCGACAGCATCGAGATAATCAGATACAGGACGAACACCGCCGCAAATCCAAGTGCCGTCGAGCGCCCGACGTCGCGCACGTACTTTGCACGGCCCGAGATAACGACAGCGCCCTCGATGCCCGTGAAGACCCAGACCAGGGCGATCATGGTCGAGACAACCTGCTCACCAAAGCCAGGACCAGCCGGCTCTCCCCAGAAGTTGTCCATAAAGATATCGACGTTAAACTTACCCAGGAGCACGATACTCAGCACAAAGAGCCCCAGCGGCACCAGCTTCGCCAACGTGACGATCGTGTTAATGCCCGCAGCCTCCTTAACGCCACGAAGCACAAGGGCGGTAAGGAACCACAAAAACACGCTGGCGCAGACGATGGAAAGCAGGTTGTTGCCCGCGCCAAACGCAGGGAAGAAATAGCCCAGCGCGCTAAACAGCAAGAGCGCAAAGCTCACGTTGGAAAGACATGCGCTGATCCAGTAGCCCCAGGCGGAGTTGAATCCAATGTAATCGCCAAAACCGGCCGCAGCGTATGCATAGATGCCGCCGGTCAGGTCGGGACGGGCCTGAGACAAACCGTTGAACACCATCATCAGCGCAAAGACGCCAATAAAACAAATTCCCCACGAGACGATAACCGCACCGGTATTTGCCCCGCCTGCCGCCATGTCGCCGGCAAGCGAAAAGATGCCGCCACAAATACTGGCGGTAATGACCATCATGGTCAGACGAAAGAGATCGAGGCCATTAGGGTCGATAATCTCGTCGTTTTGAGCTTTAGAGGCCATTGTATGTGCACCCCCTTCATCATGTGATCGAACGAAAGATGGCCCGGACGTCCCGAATCGGGTGCCGGGCCATCGGTCAAGCGATCATCAGACTGTTACAGCCATCGCGTTAGAAGCGCAGTGACAGGCAGCTCAGGCCGCCGTCGATTTTGCGGTACTCAGACGTATCAACGGTGAGCGTTTTGTAGCCCAGATCCTGCACGGCCTTGAGCACGGTCGGATAGCCCTCGGCAACGATGACCGTACCGTTGACCCAGATGCAATTGGCGCCGTACGCCTCGTCCTCGGGCACGACGATCTTGTTGTACTGGGCAAAGTCGGGCTTATCGATGAACTCTCCGGAGACGAGCATGTTGTTGTCCTCGATGTAGTTGACGCCCGTCTTGAGGTGCAGGACCTCCTCCAGCGGAACCTCGGAACCCTCGAGGCCCCAGCCCTCGAGAATCTCGCAGAACTGGCGGATGCCCTCTTCGTTGGTGCGAGCGGAACGACCGACGTAGAAATGGTCGCCGACCATCATGACGTCGCCGCCGTCGAGCGTGCCCGGAGAAACGATGTGCTTGACATGCTCGTCGTCAAAGAAGCGACGGACGGCCGGCTCGATCTCGTCCTTCTCGCCGTTGCGGCTATCGGCGCCGGGGTTGGTAATGATGGCGCCGCAGCGAGTGATAACGGCCGGATCCTCGACAAAGCAGCTGTCGGGATACTGCTCGAGGGCGGGCAGCACCGAGACATCCACGCCGCACTGCTCGAGCGCATGCTCGTAATCGTAGTGCTCCTCGATGGCGCGCTCGTAGATGGGCTGGCCAAGCTCGGGGGCACTCGTGATGCCATTGCTCAGGGACTTGCCGGGACGGCGGATGATGACGTGGCTGAACTTGGTCATGATGATCCTCCTTGGATCTCTTAGCAGAGAGCGGGACTTCTTCGCGCCCGCCTTCCTTTCGATGGCTTTATCTTAGGGCGGTTTTCTTGTTTTGTATATTGTATACAGTCCTGAACGGTAGCTATTCCTCGGTAAGCGTATTCTTACGTATCGGCGCAAAGTAGCAGGATTTAGCTGGTCGTTCTATAATTCAACTGAGCTATTCAAGCGAAACGTATTTAATTTTAGAAAAATACAGTTAAGGAACATAAGCTCATGGAAACGCTCAGAAGGCCCCTGAAGGACCATGTATACGACTATATTTCGAGCCGTATTGACGCCGGCGAGTTGTCCGCCGGCGACCGGCTGAGCGAGCAGGCGATCTGCGATGCCATGGGCGTGTCGCGCACGCCGGTTCGTGAGGCGCTCATCCAGCTCGCAAGCGACGGCTATCTGGACAATCTCCCCCGCCGCGGATTCCGCGTCCGTGGGTTCGATCAGCAAAACGCCGTTGAAGTCTTTGAGATTATGGGGCCGCTCGACGGGCAGGCCGCATATCTCGCCTGTCCGAACCTAACCGACGATGACATTACGCAGCTGAAATTTCTCGTCGGCTCTATGGACCTCGCGATCCAAGGCGGTCTCATCCGAAAGTACGACGACATTCAGCGAGACTTTCATCTGACGTACTTCAACCGCTGCGGCAACGACCGTCTGCGCGATATGATCTCGCAGCTCGAGCGCTGCTTTATCAAGCGCGATTACGAAACTGTCGACCAGGAGACGGCGTGCAAACTGCTCAATAAAGCCAACAACGAACATGCTCATATTCTTGAGTTGTTCGAAGCACGAGATGCGACGGGCGTGCGCGACTACGTTCGCGATGTCCATTGGAACACAGAAAACGCCCAGTTCACCGTCTGGTAGGAAAGCAATGAAGGTGGATTTTCGGAGGCTTTACTGATGAGGGTGGATAATCTCCCCCTTTCGGCCGAAAAGCAGACCAAAAACGGGAGATTATCCACCCTCGTGATGCGCGGCCTAAAAACCGTGGCGGCCTAGGAACCTAAAGGCTAGGCGAATCCAAGGACGGACTGCCACCTGCTTGTCCTCGTTGTCGACCGCAGTGTTGGCGTTGCCGAGCGAAAGGCCGTGACCGCCCTGGTCAAAGACGTGCATCTCGCAAGCGACGCCCTCCTCGGCCATGCGTTGGGCAAACGGATAGACCTGTGCGATCGGCGCCGTCTTATCATCGGACACGCCCCACACAAAGGTCGGGGGCATCTGGCGCGAAACGTGCGTGGTGGGACAGATGTCGGCCAGGTGCTCGTCGGTCGCCTCGCCGCCCGTCACCATCGACAGATAGTCGTTGAGCAAATCGCGCCCCGTCTTGCCGCCCGTCTTGGGCACGCGCAGGTCGATGCGCGGGTCGCGCGTCTGCATGTCGCGCACATAGGCAAAGTCGAGCAATGGATAGCCCAGCACCACGGCATCGGGACGAATGTCGTCCGGACGCGCCCCTGCCAGGCCCGCGAAGGGACCAGTCTTCCATTGCGTTGCCAGCGAAGCGCAGATCATGCCGCCCGCCGAGAAACCCACGACGCACACGCGCTTGGGATCGACATGCCACTCGTCGGCGTTGGCGCGAACTGTGGCGACCATCTTGGCAAGGTCTGCCTGCGGGTGCGGAAAACTCACGTCGCCCGTGCCGCTCGTCACATAGTTGAGCACAAAGGCCTGGTAGCCGCGGTCCAAAAATGCAAACGCCACCGGGTCCTGCTCGTGCGGAGAGATATGCGTAAACCCGCCTCCGCCGCAGATGACCACCGCGGGGCGGCGGCCATTGGGCTTGTCGGGCAGCGGCTCGGCACCCAAATACGTAAACGTCGCCGGATAATCCTCGGTCGGCTCCTCGCCCCACAGCGCGTGGTTCTCGACAATCATACGTGCTCCCTTCGCGCAGATTATGCGCACTCATTTTTCGCATCTAAGCGTACCCCACTTGAGCCCGTGGCACAGAAACACTCCGGCAATAAGTTTCCCTTCAACTGATATATCACATAATCCCAGTTCAGAGGTATCGTTGAGCAGCGTAGAATAGGGGCGTTGACCAAGCCGTGAAACACGTATGAAACGTTTCCGGCAAACCAAGCGCGCGATATGCGCCTATTTAAGTTGGAGGCAACTATGGATCTGCTCGATTCGCTTAAGTCCACCTTCACCTCGGCGGGCGAGACATCCGTTCCGCCCGCGGCAAGCTTCGCCACCCGCGAAGGCGTCATCTACGCCCCCGTCAACGGCGTGCTCGTCAACCTGGATGAGGTTCCCGATGAGACCATCGCCTCGGGTATGCTCGGTCAGGGCTACGGCATCGAGCCCATTACCGGTACCATCTATGCGCCTGCCAACGGCCGCATCGGCGCCACCACCGTCACCAACCACTCCATCGGCATGATCACCGAGGACGGTCTTCGCGTGTTCATCCATGTCGGCCTGGGCACCGTGGAAATGAACGGCAAGGGTTTTGCCCGCTTTGTCGAGATGGGCGATGTGGTCAAGGCAGGCCAGCCGCTCATCAGCTTCGACCGCGAGGCCATCAAGGCCGCCGGTCACGAGGACATCGTGACCGTCATCGTCTCCGAGCTCGATCGTCTTAAGAGCATCGACCATGTCGGCGAGTCCGGCACGCTTATCGGCGGCAATCCGCTCGTCAAGCTGGGCGACCCGCTGCTGGTGGCCAAGACCAAGTAGCAGACCGCTGCCACATAACGGGCCAACCGCCTGTGCATCTTTGCCGCATCTGTGTTGTTGTTTTTGCCTATGTAGAGGTCCTGAAACGTTTCTACATAGGCAGCTGAGCATCAACGCAGGTGCGGCTTTTGCGTAGCGAAGCATCGCCCCGCGGCATGTTGTTCAACCGCACAAACCCCCTTCCTTTGTCCGCGCAGAGCGCTAGACTGCTAGGTCGACATTGGAGGAAAGAACGATGCAAAACACACCCACGGGCGCCGCACACGCAGCGCCTCAACGCAACCAACGCATCGCCGCACTCGATGGGCTTCGCGCTCTCGCCATCGCCGGCGTCGTCCTATATCACCTTCGCCCCAGCCGCCTGACCGGCGGTTTTTTGGGCGTTACACTTTTCTTTACGCTGAGTGGCTATCTCGCCACCAAAAGCATTATGCGGGCTACGGCGCGCGACGGGTTCTCGTACCCGCGCTATATCTGCCACCGCATTGCGCGCATGATGCCGCCGATCGTCGTGACCGTCGCGCTCACCGCAATAGCAACCTATATCGCGGCTCCGAGCCTGCTGCCTAAGGTGCAGCAGGACGCACTGCCATCGGCACTCTTTTTGAGCAACTGGTTCTATATCTTCCGCAACGTCTCGTATTTCGCCGCCGCGGGACTCCCCTCGCCGCTCACGCACCTGTGGTTCTGCGGCGTCCAGATGCAGTTCTGCCTGGTATGGCCGATCATCCTTATGGCGCTCTGCAGCAAGACCCGCTCGCGCAACACCGCCATCGGTATCACGGTCACGCTCACGCTAGCATCGGCGGCGGCGATGGCCCTCATGTTCGACCCCGCCGCCGACACATCGCGTGTCTACTACGGAACCGATGCCCGCGCCGCCGAGCTTTTATGCGGAGCCCTGGCCGCCATCGCCGCTCCGCGCCTGCGCGAGATACTGAGCGGCAACATCCCTACCCCCGGCGCCAGCAAGGGTATCTCGAAGGTTAACGTGGTCTCCATCGCGTGGCTCGCTGCCGTCATAGTCGGCGCGTTCACGCTGACCGGAGAGAACCCCCTGCTCTACCGCGGTGGCTTTTTGCTGCTCGCCCTGCTTACCGGGCTCCTCATCATCTGCGTGCAAAACACGGAATGTATCGTGCGTCGTCTGTTGTCGGTCAAGCCGCTCGTCTGGCTGGGCCAGCGCTCGTTCTCGGTCTATCTGGTGCACTATCCCCTGTTGCTTCTCATGAACCCCGCAACCCGCACCACCCGCATCGCCTGGTGGGAGCAGGCGCTGCAGCTTGTGGTGATCCTTGCGGTGGCCGAGGTCTTCTATCGTCTCGTCGAACGTCCTTGGTCCCGCAAGCCCGCCCAGCAGGACAGCACGGCAAAGACACGCGTCCTTTCGCCCGCCATGGCACTTTGTGCGCTTGGCGCTGCATGCGTCCTCGCACTCGCCTTCGCACCGCTCGACTGGACGGACATCGCCACCGCCCGCGCCGAGCAGCTCCGCCCCGAGCTTGCCCAAAACGCAACCTCGCCCAAGGACAACGGCGCCGGCGACAAGAGCGCCGAGTCCGCATCCAACCAAGACGCTCAGCCCAACGATGCCGCTCAGCAAAAGCCCAAAGAGGGTCCTATCGCCGAAAAGGTCCCCAAGAACTTGGACTGGAAGAGCTTTACCTACGACGAGGCGACCGGAACCTGCGATGCCCGTGTGCTGATGATCGGCGACTCGGTCACTGCGGGCGCACAGTCCGGTATT
>URMR01000089.1 GCA_900548935.1 uncultured Collinsella sp. | reverse complement strand
CCCGATCCCGCCTGCGATCTTGATTACACGCCCAATCGCGCGGTTCGCGCCGACCTTACCTGGGCGCTTTCGACCAATCTGGGCTTTGGCGGACACAACGCCGCCATCGCGCTGCGTAGATATACGAGGAGCTAGAGCATGGATTCCAAAAGACTTGCCGAGATAGCCGATGTTATGGAGGACCGCGGCCTCACGCGCGTACGCGTTGAGGAGCCCGATGGCACCGCGGTCGAACTCGAGCGCGCGAGCGCCACGCAGCCGGTCGCCGTGCCCATGCCTATGCCGGGTGCCGTGACTGCTCCGGCGGTGGCCCCTGTCGCCATGCCTGCCGCCGCACCGGAGCCCGCCGCGCAGGCGCCTGTTGCCGCGCCGGAGCCCAAGGGCACCGAGGTGACCGCTCCCATGGTCGGCGTTTTCTATGCTGCCCCGGCGCCGGGCGACGAGCCGTTTGTGCACGTGGGCTCCAAGGTCAAGGCCGGCGAAACCCTCTGCATCATCGAGGCCATGAAGGTTCTCAACGAGGTGACGGCAGAGGCGGATGGCGAGGTGCTCGAGATCTGCGTGGCCGACGGCGACCTCGTGGAGTTTGGCAGCTGCCTCATGAGGATCGGATAGGTGATATCCATGAACAAAGAAGAGCTCAAGAAGCTGTTACCGCATCGCGAGCCGATGCTCTTGCTCGACGAGGCCGAGTTGGTGGGCGACGAGGCCCACGGCAAGATCAAGATTACGGGCGACGAGTACTTTTTGCAGGGGCATTTTCCGGGAAACCCGGTGGTCCCCGGCGTGATTCAGTGCGAGATGCTCGCCCAGAACTGCTGCGTGCTGCTGATGGGCGATGAGGAGGCGCGCGGCGCGACGCCGTTCTACACGAGTCTGGACAAGGTGCGCTTTAAGCGTCCGGTGCGCCCGGGCGATACGGTGGATCTGGTGTGCTCCATCACGCGTGCGCGCGGGCCGTTCCGCTTTGCGACGGGCACTGCGAGCGTCAACGGTGAGGTTTGCTGCCGTGCCGATATGTCTTTTGCACTCATGCACGAAAGTTAAGGAAGGCTTCATGTTCGACAAAGTGCTCATCGCCAACCGCGGCGAAGTCGCGGTCCGTGTTATCCGCGCGTGCCGAGATATGGGCATCAAGACCGTCGCCGTTTATTCCACGGCCGATGCGGACGCGCTGCACGTGCAGCTTGCCGACGAGGCGTATTGCATCGGCGGCCCGCGTCTTGCCGAGAGCTACCTCAACGACGATGCCGTGCTCACCTGTGCCGTAAAGTCGGGAGCTAAGGCAATTCATCCCGGCTATGGCTTTTTCTCCGAGAAGGCGAGCTTCGTGCGCGACTGCGACAAGTATGGCCTGGCGTTTGTCGGTCCTTCGGCCGAGGTGATCGACAGCATGGGCGACAAGGACGCCGCACGTCGAACGGCTGCCGCGGCGGGCGTGCCCATCGTGCCGGGCTGCGATTTGCTCAAAAGTCCCGAGGAGGCAACAGCCGAGGCCGAGCGCATTGGCTGCCCCGCGCTTATTAAGGCGCGTGCAGGTGGCGGCGGTCGCGGCATTCGCAAGGTCGAGTGCGTGGAAGATGCGGCAAAGGCGTTCATCGAGGCGCGCGCCGAGGGCGAGGCCGTTTTTGGCGACGGCGAGTGCTACATGGAGAAGTTCGTCGCGCCGGCGCATCACGTTGAGGTGCAGATTATGGCCGATAAGCAGGGCCATGTGTTTTCGTTCGGCGAGCGCGAGTGCTCGGTGCAGCGTCGCAACCAAAAGCTGATCGAGGAGAGCCCCGCGCCGTGCCTCGACGGACACGACGACATTCGTGCTCGCATGCACAAGGCAGCGCGTGACCTGGCTCGTGCCGTCGGCTACGAAGGAGCCGGTACCATCGAGTTTCTGTATTCGGACGACGGCAATTTCTACTTTATGGAAATGAACACGCGCTTGCAGGTGGAGCATCCGGTTACGGAGTTTGTGACCGATACCGACTTGGTCAAGTGGCAGCTGCGCGTGGCAGCCGGCCAGCCTCTGCCCTTTGAGCAGGAGGATATGCCGGTCCGCAACCACGCCATGGAGTGCCGCATCAATGCCGAAACGCCGGACTTTCTGCCGTCATGCGGAACGGTCACCGCGTTGCGTGTGCCGGGTGGTCCGCGCGTGCGCTGGGATTCCGCCATGTTTACCGGTGCGAAAGTTCCGCCGTACTACGACTCCATGCTTGGCAAGCTCATCGTGTGTGCGCCCACGCGTGACGGCGCCATTCGCAAGATGCGCTCGGCCCTGGGCGAGCTCGTGATTGAGGGCGTGAGCGAAAACAGCGAACTGCAGCTCGACGTACTGGCAAACGATGAGTTCTTGTCGGGCATGTACCACACCGATCTGATGGGGCATCTCTATGCTGATGAATAGAAAAGCGAAGACGGTCAACGTCCTCGAGGGGCCGATGACCGAGTCGTGCGCCGAGTTTCCCGCGCGCCACGTGTTTATCAAGTGCCCGGAGTGCCGCCGTGTGATCGATGAGGCGCGCCTGCACGACAACCTCGAGGTCTGTCCTCGTTGCGGCAAACACTTTCGCGTGAGCGGTCGCGCGCGCATGCGCATGACGGTCGACGAGGGCACGTTTGAGGAATGGGATGCCAATCTGGCGTCGGAGGATTTCCTCTCGTTTCCCGGCTATGCCGACAAGCTCAAGAGCGTGAGCGAGCGTTCGGGCGAGCGCGATGCCGTTGTGTGCGGCAGGGGTAAAATCTGCGGCTGCGATACCGCGCTCTTCTTTATGGATGCCAACTTTATGATGGGTTCGATGGGCTCCGTGGTGGGCGAGAAGATCTGCCACGCATTTGAGCGTGCGACCGAGCTGGGATTGTCAGTTGTCGGCTTTACCGTTTCGGGCGGCGCGCGCATGCAAGAGGGCGTGACATCGCTTATGCAGATGGCCAAGATTTCTGCGGCGGTTAGGCGCCACAGTGAGGCGGGCGGCCTGTATATCACGGTGCTCACCGATCCCACGACCGGAGGCGTAACCGCGAGTTTTGCCATGGAGGGCGACATTATCCTGGCCGAGCCCGATGCCCTGACGGCATTTGCAGGCCCGCGCGTGATCGAGCAGAACATGCACAAGCGCCTGCCCAAAGGATTCCAGCGCTCCGAGTTTTTGCTGGAGCACGGCTTTTGCGATGCCGTTGTACCGCGTGGCGAGGTTGCGCTCACGGTAGGCGAGCTGCTGGCGCTGCACGAAGGGCACGCACCCGGCCTGGGGGCACCGCATGAAATCGTGCATACGGGTCGCCGCGGCAAAAAGCTGGGACACTTGTTCAAGCGCTCGACGGCACCAAAAACCGCGCTCGAGATTGTCAAGCAGACCCGCTCGGCAGATCGCGCCACGGCAGGCGAGATGATCTCGCTGGGCCTGGATGGATTTGTGGAGCTGCACGGCGACCGCTACTTTGGCGACGACGCTGCTGTGGTGGCTGGCATTGGCTGGAAAGACGGACGCCCCGTAACGGTCATCGCCATCGAGCGCGGCACCACGACCAAAGAGCGTATGCGCCGCAACTTTGGCATGGCGCATCCCGAGGGCTATCGCAAAGCGCGTCGCCTTATGCGCCAGGCCGAAAAGTTTGGTCGACCGGTTCTGTGCCTGGTCGATACTTCGGGTGCGTTTTGCGGCATCGGTGCCGAGGAGCGCGGCCAGGGCGAGGCGATTGCCCAGAATCTCATGGAGATGAGCGGCCTTAAGACACCGATTGTTTCCGTTGTTACGGGCGAGGGCGGATCCGGTGGCGCACTGGCGCTGTCCGTGGCTGATCGCATTTTTATGCTTTCGAGCTCGGCCTATTCGGTCGTGAGCCCCGAGGCCTGTGCGTCGATCCTGTGGAAGGATACCGAGCGCGCGAATGAGGCCGCCGAGGCGCTTAAGCTCACGGCCCCCGATCTGTTGGCGCTCGGCATCATCGACGGCATTGTTGACGATAGGGGCCTGTCGCATGAGGAGATCGCCCGTGCCGTCATGTCCTCGGCATTTGATGCCTTCGATACGCTTGGACGACTCGACGACGCGACCCTCACAAACCTCCGCTACGAAAAGTACCGCGCAATCGGTCAGTACCGCACGATGTGACAAAGGGACAGCCCACATGTCACATTGGGAAAGGCGCTCCATGTCACAAGTTTCTAACACCTCGTTTACAACGACGGTTTCATCAAACGCCATGGCCGTGGTGGACTATCTGTCTAAAAGCATGATGTCGGCGTTGCCGTTTATTGTCTGCGCGGCGTTGTTCCGCACCGTCGCCGTCATTATGGGCGAGGGCATGCTGGGCCTGTGGTCTGCCGATTCCGAAATCTATCGCCTGTTCTACAGTTGGCTCTATAACGCCGGCTACTACTTTTTGCCCATTTATCTTGGTTGGGCGGCCGCCCGCCAGCTCGGTTGCTCGGAGCAGCTGGGCATGATGCTGGGCGGCGTATTGATTGCGCCCGATCTGCTTAAGCTCGTCGATGCCGCATCGACGACGGGGGCATCGATGACTTCCGTGTATGGTCTGGTTCCTGCACCGGTCAACGATTACACGACGACTGTTATTCCGGTTCTCATCTCGGTGCCCGTGCTATGGCGAGTGGAGCGTTTCTTTAGGCGCGTTATCCCCAAGGCCGTGGCGTTTTCGTTTGTTCCGTTTACAACCATGCTTGTCATGGTTCCGGTTTCGCTGTGTATCACGGCGCCGGCGGGCAGCTATCTGGGCATGCTGTTGGGCCAGCTTATGTTTATGCTTGGCAATTCCGGTGGCATCGTGTCGCTGCTCACACTCATGGGGCTTGCCGCAGGCTGGGAGTTCCTAAAGATCGCGGGCGTCAGCAACGTCATCCTATCGCTCGCCTACGCGCAGTTTATGAGTGTGGGAACGGATTCGTGCATCCTGATCGCCGCGACGATGGCAACGTTTGCCGTTTGGGGCATGCCCTTTGGCGCATCGCTCCGCGTTGCGGATAAGGACGAGAAGGCGCTCATGCTGGGCTACTCGATCTCGGGCGTGTTTGGCGGCGTAAGCGAGCCGGCGCTGTACGGTTGCGGCTTTAAATATGGCAGGTGCCTGACGTGCATGGCCATTGGCGGCGCCGTCGGAGGCCTTGTTGCGGCCGTGGGCCACGTTACGGCCTATACCATCGGCATGACGAATGTCCTCATGGTCATTGGCTTTGCCACGGGCGGCATCTCGAACTTGCTGTGGTGCTGCGTTGCCGGCGGCACGGCTTTTGTGGTGTCTGCGGCGCTGAGCTACTGCTTTGGCGTGGTGTCGGCGAAGGGACAGGCGACGGGGAGCGGAGCCGATTCGACCGAAACGATGGCGAGCGCTGCTGAAGCAAGCGCATAAACCTGTGCGACAAAAGGACGATTCCATTGTTATGTTCCAAGGCCGTGGCCCGTGTGGGTCGCGGCTTTTTGTATCTGGGGGACAAAGTGGCTACACTACAATCCGTTTGAGCAATAGATATATAGGTAGTACCGTGGGGGCGGATGTAGATGGTCGAGTGGATTGTTCGTCGTGCGCAGGGCGACCGTGCGCGCGTGGGCACGTTGACGGGCGTGGTGTGTATTCTCGCCAATGTGGCACTATGCGCTGCGAAGGGCGCAATTGGCGTGCTGTCGGGATCGGTTTCGATCGTGGCGGATGCCATGAATAACCTGTCCGATGCCAGCTCGAATATCGTGAGCGTGCTGGGCTTTAAGCTGGCGAGCAAGCCGGCCGACCCCGAGCATCCTTACGGACATGGCCGCTACGAGTATCTCTCGGGTCTGGTCGTGGCGGCGCTCGTGCTGCTGATCGGCCTTGAGCTTATCAAGTCCTCGTTTGAGCGCATCATCCATCCCGAGCCTGTCGAGTTCTCGCTTGCCCTGGTGATAGTCCTGGCACTTTCGATGGTTGTTAAGCTGTGGATGGCGGCCCTCAACCAAAAGCTCGGTGACCGCATTGAGTCCGAGACGCTGCATGCGACGGCTCAGGATTCCAAGAACGATGTCCTTGCCACAGGCGCCGTGTTAGCGTGCGCAATTGTTTCGCAGGTGACGCACATCAATCTTGACGCGTGGGTCGGCCTTGCCGTTGGCGCCTATATTGGCTGGAGCGGCTTTGAGCTTATCCAAGATACGGTGAGCCCGCTTTTGGGTCAGGCACCCGATCCCAAGTTGGTCAAGCACATCCGAGACAAGATCATGAGCTACCCCGGTGTTTTGGGCGTTCATGACCTAATGGTTCACGATTACGGTCCGGGCAGGAAGTTTGCAAGCGCGCACGCCGAGATGGCGGCCGAGGCCAGCCCGCTGGAAAGCCACGACACGCTCGATAACATCGAGCAGTCGTTTAGGGACGAGGACGGCATGATCGTCACGCTCCATTACGATCCCATCGTGACTGACGATTCGAATGTGGCGAGCATGCGCCTGCGCATCAACGCTATGGCCCAAGAGATCGATAGCCGCCTTTCGATTCACGATCTGCGTTGCGTGCCGGGTCCCACGCACACCAATGTGATCTTTGACTGCGTGCGTCCCTCGGATCTGCAGATGAGTGCCGATGAGCTCAAACACGCGCTGGCCCAGAGGGTCGAATCGGAATATCCCAAGTCGATTGCCAAGATTACGATCGACGAAGACTACGTAGGTCATACCCACGAGTAGGGCTGTGCCGGTAAAGCAAGTTATACAGAAGGGGAGAGCATGAAGCGTCTATATCTACTCCGCCACGGCCAGACGGAATTCAACGTCAAAAAGCTCGTCCAGGGTCGCTGCGATTCACCGTTGACCGACCTGGGCCGCAAACAAGCGGGAATGGCGGCCGCATGGCTCAAGGCCCACGGCGTCGTCCCTGACAAAGTGGTTTCTTCGCCCTTAGGTCGAGCCATGGACACAGCTCAGCTCGTCGCATGCGAACTCCTGGGTCCGGATGCAGCAGTCGAGCCCTGCGAAGGCATCATCGAGCGTAGCTACGGCTCCTTCGAAGAGGGCCCGCACGACGCCCTGCCCACCGACGTCTGGGACCCCGGCGAGGACCTGGTCCCCTTCGGAGGAGAAGGAAGCCGCGCGCTGCAAGAGCGCATGGTAGACACCCTCACCAATCTCATAGGCGCTGAGGGCATCGAAACCCTCTTAGCAGTAAGCCACGGCAGTGCCAGCCGCCAATTCATCAAGGCCGCAGCCCCAGAGGGCTTCGAGCTCCCAGCAAAACTTCTCAACTGCGCCATCATGATCTTCGATTTCGATGAGGCAAAGCCACAAGCAAAAGGCGAGCCAATGCAATGTAAGTTCACCCTCCAGCAAATAGTGGACCCCCAACAAAGTCATTAGCCTGAACGAGCAAGGTTTAGCAGACATCAACGTGGCGTTCCCGGTGTGCGGCGGAGGGGGCGGGCCTGAGACATATTAAGGTTGTCGCGAGTTCCGCACGAACAGGAGAGCACTTAATGTGCTCTCCGTCGTGAGCAGGACTGTAGAGCAGCAAACTTAACCCCTGCCCCGGCACCCGGCGGGCAAGCCCTCCCTTGTACTCCATCTCACTAAAGTGTATGATTCTGAACGTTACATGACTCACTTTACTTAACTAAAGTGCCAC
>URMR01000088.1 GCA_900548935.1 uncultured Collinsella sp. | reverse complement strand
TCGCAATTGCCTATATCAGCTCCGATGACCTTGCCTGGGCCATCGGGGATGATGACACCTGGATCGCCCCACTGTCGACGTCGGTCGAAGTGGACGACCAGGGCAACGTCATCACGACAGGGCAGGGCTCAAATACCTTGACCGGAATCGATGCCGCGCTGGCGCTCGCTAAGCATTATGGCGCGGTGCTGTTGACTGATGTCTCGGCGGATGTCGCTCCGGTTTCCGGCCAGGCGGTGAGCTCCAAAGCCGTTAAGGCTGGCCTGGATTATGTGCGTGGTTTTTCGAGCGAGTTCTTGGGACAAGTCAAGGATATTTCCACGCCTTCGGTCGAAGCCATCTCGGCAAACCTCAATAACGGCATTGAGGTGTCGCTGGGCGATTCGAACGATATCGCCAAGAAGGAACGCGTAGTCACCAAGTTGCTTTCGCAGGTAGAGGGCGTAACGTATATCAATGTGCGCTCTCCGGGCAACTACACATTTAGGAATGCTCCGACCTCGTAGTGCTGGTTGATGCTTTGTTGAGGGGCCATACCACGCCGTTTATCTGGTTTGTTTGGTTTTCACCGTCAATTATTTGACTGATACGTTCATAATGTGCAAACATAATATGGTTTACCTTTGCATTTACTTTCAACCTGAAGGTTAATGTGCGCAGGGGTCAACCCATGCTATGGCTATAACCTTTGTTCGGAGGACCGACATGCACGAGACAGAGATCAACAACTACCTTGCCGTCATTAAGGTGGTCGGCGTCGGCGGCGGCGGTACCAACGCGGTCAATCGAATGATCGAAGAGGGCATCCGCGGCGTCGAGTTTGTTGCCATCAACACCGATGCTCAGGCACTCGCGATCTCTGATGCCGATATCAAGGTGCACATCGGCACCGACCTGACCCGCGGCCTGGGCGCTGGCGCCAACCCTGAGGTCGGCCGTAAGGCTGCCGATGAATCCCGTGACGACATCGCCGAGGCGCTCGCTGGCGCCGACATGGTGTTCATCACCTGCGGCGAGGGCGGCGGCACCGGTACCGGCGCTGCTCCCATCGTTGCCGATATTGCGATGAACGAGGTCGGCGCGCTGACCGTCGCCGTCGTGACCAAGCCCTTTACCTTTGAGGGTCGCAAGCGCAAGAAGAGCGCCGAAGAAGGCATTAAGACGCTTTCCGACTGCGTCGACACCATGATCGTTATCCCTAACGACAAGCTGCTCGACATCGCCGAGAAGAAGACCACCATGCTCGAGGCCTTCGCGATTGCCGATGGCGTCCTTTCCCAGGGCACACAGGGCATCACCGACCTCATCACCGTCCCCGGTATCATCAACCTGGACTTTGCCGATGTTAAGACCATCATGAAGCAGGCCGGTACCGCCATGATGGGTATCGGTACCTCTTCTGGGGATACCCGTGCCGTCGACGCAGCCCAGCAGGCCATCTCCAGCCCGCTGCTCGAGAGCTCCATCGATGGTGCCACTCGCGTCCTGCTTTCCATTGCCGGTTCCAAGGACCTGGGTATCCAGGAGATTAGCGACGCTGCCGACGTTGTCGCCAACGCCGTCGATCCCGAGGCCAACATCATCTTTGGTACCGTTGTCGACGAGTCCCTGGGCGATCAGGTACGCATCACCGTTATCGCTACGGGCTTCTCCGACTCTAACGTCAACCGTCAGGACGAGCTCTTCGCTGCTCAGCAGTCCCAGAGCAAGGCCGCTGCTTCTTCCGAGCCGCAGCGCACCGCTCCGGCTGCCAGCCCCGCTCAGGCTGCCCCGACCCGCAATGTCGGTGGTACCGAGCTCCCCAACTTTGGTAACGATCAGTTCGAGCTTCCCGATTTCCTTAAGCGCGGCAGCTTCTAGTTCGTTTTTCTCAACGACCTGTATGGGGTACGTCCGATTGGGCGCACCCCTTTTTTGTTGTGTTTCGTCTTTGTAAACGAAAGCCTCCAATCTCCTTACGTTCCCTTTACGTTTGCTCCTTACCGCTGCGGGTATCCTTTTTGATGAAGTGTGCAGCCGTATGACACGGACTGCTGCGGCGTCGCCGCAATACTTGTGTTATTAGGAGGCTTTAGTATGGCAGCACGTGCGGACAACGTTTCGCGTGTCGACCATGATGGAGTTACGTTGGTGGAGGGCGCGACGACCGATGTTCGTTTTGCCTTTACCGAGCGCACCGGTGGCGTTTCCGAAGATGCGTACTCCTCGCTCAACCTGGGCTCGCATGTAGGCGATGACCCCTTTGCTGTTCAAGAAAATCGTCGTCGCGCGCTCGAGGCCATGGGTGCCTCTGAGTGCGAGCACAATCTACTCGTTCCCAATCAGGTGCACGGCGATCATATCGTTACGGTGACCTCGGGCGGTGCCGACGATCTCGAGGATATTCACGAGCAGATTGCCGAGGGCTGCGATGCCATCGTCTGTACGGCCCATGAGGTGCCCGTGCTGCTCTGTTTTGCCGACTGCGTTCCCGTGGTGCTGCTGGCTCCCGGCGGATTTGCCGTGGTTCATTCTGGCTGGAAGGGCACGATTGCGCGCATTTCCGCCAAGGCGTGCCAGGCGCTTTGCGATGCCGCTGGCTGCGACGCGAGTGACGTCTCCGCCTATATTGGCCCTCATATCTTGGGTGACGAATACGAGGTATCCCAGGAGCTCATGGATCGCTTTGCCGCCGAGTTTTCCTGCATCGATGCGAGCGTCTCTCGCATGCTCGACCTTTCTGCTGCAATTCGCGAGGCGCTGCTGGACGCTGGCGTCGATACGGACAATATCGTAGACACGCAGCTCTCCACCGTGCGTCAGAACGACCGCTTTTACTCCTACCGCAACGAGGGTGGCACCTGTGGGCGCCATGCCGCGATCGGTGTGATGCTATGAGAAGGATCGCATCGGTCCTGAGCGCGGCAGTGCTTACGCTCACGCTGTGTGCTTGCTCTTCGGGATCTTCCACATCTTCTATTACCGTTGCCGGCTCGACCACCTGCCTTCCCATTGCCGAGATTGCAGCCGAGGGCTTTAAGGAAGAGACCGGCATTGACGTGCTCGTCTCCGGCCTTGGCTCCTCTGCGGGTATCGAGGCCGTCAGCAACGGCACGGCCGACATCGCCAGCTCCTCTCGTGGCCTCAATGCCGACGAGCAGGATTTGGGCCTGACCCCGATCGTAATCGCGCACGACGGCATCGCAGTCATCGTGAACGACGACAACCCGGTCGACAACCTCTCGACCGAGCAGCTCCGCGATATTTACGCTGGCAAGATCACCAACTGGAAAGAAGTCGGCGGAGAGGACCTGAAGATTCAAGTTATCAACCGCGACGAGGCTTCCGGTACGCGCGAGGCCTTCCGCACCATCGTGATGGACGGCACGCCGTTCGATCGTCGCTCGGCCGTTCTTTCGGGTACGGGCCAGGTGCGCGATGTCGTGTCCCGCTCGCGTGGCGCCATTGGCTACATCTCGCTGGGTTTTGTCGAGAGCCTCAACGCCACGACCTCGGTTAAGGCCGTTTCGGTCAACCATGTCGAGGCATCCGAGAAGACGGTTGCAAGTGGCGGCTATCCCATCTCGCGCGACCTTTACTTCTTTGTGAAGGGCACGCCTTCGCAGCAGGCACAGGACTACATTGACTATGTGACGTCCGAGAAGATGGACAAGCAGATTCGCGAGGCGGGCTTTATTCCCGTCACCAACGACGGAAAGGGGAGTGAGTAGCGTGGAAGCACAGGAAACCCCCCAGATTGAGCAGGAGGCTCAGGCGCCCAAAAAACGTGAGTTGGCGTTGGTGTCGCGCGGCACCTATCTCAAGGAGAAGGCGTTGCAGTGGATCTTCTTTGCCTGCGCGTTCTTGGCGGTCGTCACCGTCATCCTGATTTTTGTCTTTACCACGTACTCGGCGCTGCCCGTCTTTACCGACATCGGTCTGGCGGACTTCTTTAGCTTTACGTGGGCGCCCTCTGAGGGTCACTACGGCATCATGTCGTTGCTGGCGGGCTCTGGTCTGGTGACGGTCGGTGCGCTCGCCATGGGGGTGCCCCTGGGTGTGGGCACGGCTGTATATCTGGTCGAGATCGCCAGCAAGCGCGTGCGCAGGCTCATCAGCCCCGCCGTCGACCTGCTTGCGGGCATCCCCTCCATCATCTATGGTTTCTTTGGCATGGTCATCATTCGTCCGTTTATCGCGCAGCTGACCGGCGGTCTTGGCTTTGGCGCGCTGACGGCGTGGTTCGTGCTCGCCATCATGATCGTTCCTACCATCACCACGCTCACCATCGATGCCCTCAATTCCATTCCCATGGGCATTCGCGAGGCGTCCTATGCCATGGGTGCCACCAAGTGGCAGACCATCTACAGGGTCGTGTTGCCTGCAGCCAAACTGGGCATTGTCGATGCAATTGTCTTGGGTATGGGGCGTGCCATCGGTGAGACCATGGCCGTGCTCATGGTCGTCGGCAACGCTCCGGTCATCCCGGACAGCATCTCGAGCCCCATCTCGACGCTCACGAGCCAGATCGCGCTCGACATGAGTTATTCCTCGGGCCTGCACCGCTCGGCTCTGTTTGGCATGGGCGTGGTCCTGTTTATCATCTCCGCTGCACTGGTGGGTATCGTCCGCCTGATTTCCAAGAAGAGGGGGTAGGCTATGTCCGATTCCGTTGACACGACGGTCGATACGACCTCGTCGCGCGAGCGCATCAAGCGTGCCCTTTCCCATGGCAAGAAGGGCCGCATCAATAAGGACCTGTCCAACAAGATCATGCTCGGCGTGTTTCGCGCCGCGGCCTATATCACCACGCTGGTGCTGGTTGCCATCATCGCCTACGTGGTCATCAACGGTCTGCCGCATATCTCGCTCGACTTTATCTTTGGCTGGCCGCAGGGCGTAAACGCCGAGGGTGGCATCTGGCCCACGATTGTCTCGACCATCTACGTGACGGCGCTCGCCATGCTCATCTGCACGCCGGTTGCCGTCTTGGCTGCGGTCTATCTGGCCGAGTACGCCAAGCAGGGCAAGGTCGTCGACATCATTCGCTATGCTGCCGATGCCCTGGCCTCGGTGCCCTCCATCGTTATGGGCCTCTTTGGTTACGCCTTGTTTGTTGAGGCTATGGGTTTGGGTCTTTCGATGGTCTCGGCCGCCCTGGCGCTGGCGCTTCTGATGTTGCCCATCGTCATGCGCACCACCGAGGAGGCAATCCGCGCCGTTCCGCGCTATATCCGTTGGGGCGCGTACGGCCTGGGTGCCACCAAGTGGCAGGTTGTCTCCAAGATCGTGCTTCCTTCTGCCTTTGGCCGCATCGCCACCGGCATCGTCCTTGCCATCGGCCGCGCCATCGGCGAGACCGCGGTGGTGCTCTACACCATGGGCCAGGCCATCAACCTGCCTATTTCGCCGCTCGATTCCGGCCGCCCCATGACGGTTCACCTGTATCTGCTTGCCAACGACGGCATCAACATGAACGCAGCCTACGGCACTGCGCTTTTACTGATGGCGATTATTCTGGCCTTCAACCTGTTTGCGCGCTTCCTGTCGCGCAAACGTCGCTAGTTAAGGAGTCCCATGTCCGTCTATCAGTCCGCTCCCACGCTGGAGCAAGCGGCCATCACGGCCAAGGATTTCAACTTTTGGTACGGTGACTTTCATGCGCTGACGGGGCTCGACCTCAACATCGCCAAAAACGCCATCACCTCGTTTATCGGCCCTTCGGGCTGCGGCAAATCGACGTTTTTGCGCTGCATCAACCGTATGAACGACCTTATCGAGGGCACTCGTGTCGAGGGTACCATGACGCTCGACGGCAACGATATCTATGCCGAGGGCGTCGACCCGGTCGACCTTCGCCGTCGCGTGGGCATGATTTTTCAGCAGCCCAACCCGTTTCCCAAATCCATCTACGAGAATGTCGCTTTTGGCCCTCGTTTGCAGGGCGTGACTAGCAAAAGCGACCTCGACGACATCGTGGAAGAATCGCTCAAGCGCGCCAACCTCTGGAAAGAGGTATCCAATCAGCTCAACAAGGATGGTTTGGCGCTCTCGGGCGGTCAACAGCAGCGTCTGTGCATCGCGCGTGTGCTTGCGGTGCAGCCCGATGTCCTTCTGATGGACGAGCCCTGCTCCGCCATCGACCCCACGTCCGTATCTAAGGTCGAGGATCTGATGGCCGAGCTGGCGCCCGAGATGACGATCATCATCGTCACGCATTCTATGCAGCAGGCGGCTCGTATCAGCGACTACACCGCATTTTTCTTGCAGGAAGTTGCCGGTGAGCCCGCCACGCTCATCGAATATGGTCAAACCGACGCGATCTTCACCAGCCCGGTGGATTCGCGGACGGAAGACTATATCACCGGCCGCTTTGGCTGATCGGTGCGACTAGTCCCAAGCCGATCGGACCTGGTCCGGTGCGTATTCACTGTGCGGGCGGCATGACCGCACCCAACTGATTGGAGTGAACCATGCGCAAACTGTTTTCCCGTCAGCTCATCGAGGCCCGTCACGAGATGCTGAGCATCTACGAGGCCGTCGATCTTGCCCTTCACGACGCCGTGAAGGCCTATGTGACCGACGACCGCAAGCTCGCCACTAAGACCAAGAAGCGCACGCTTTCGATTGACGCGCGCTGCGCCAACTTGGAGGCCGTGTGCTACAACCTGATCGCTACGCAGTCGCCGGTCGCCTCCGACTTCCGCTTGCTGCAGACGATCATCTACGTCGACTTTAACCTGCAGCGCATGACCGATAAGGTTCGCCAGATCTGCCGCGCCACGCGTCACATGGTCAAGGCCGACATTTCGCTGCCTCAGGAACTCGTCGGTACGGTTGAGGCCGAGGCCGAAGCTGTTTACCAGGTGCTGGGTTCGTCGCTGTCCGCGCTCGTCACTAACGACATGTCCATCATCTGCAACCTGGCCGTCGAGGACGAGCCGGTGCATGCGGCGTACGAGAAGTTCTTCCGCACCTTTAACCGCATGGACACGGGCGATTTTATGGACGACGACAGCAACTATGACGATCTGCGTCGCGCCATCATGGTTTCGCGCTACCTCGATCGCATCGCCTCGATTTCCATCGATGCCGCCTGCCGTCTGACCTTCCTTTTGACCGGCCAGCGTATGACTGCCGGCGATATCGCCCGTACGGACGAGGACGAGCTCGAGAGCATGCGCGTGCCTTCGGGCGAGGGCGTCATCATGAGGCCTGCCGTGGATGCACGCTTTGTTGCCAAGGTGCCCGCTAACGAGGTGAGCGAGGGACTTCGCTACCTGTTGGATCATCTTGAGGACGAGGATGATGGTGAGGACGACGAGGAGTAGGGTAGCCTCGTTCGTCAAAAGATTGTAAATACCTAAGGGAGCGCGGCCTTGCGGATGCGGGGCCGCGCTCTTGCGCTAGCATGGGACTACTTGTTGTGCTGTTAGCGGAGGCGATTGGCAATGGATAACTATTTGAATGTAATGCGCGCTCGCCGCGAGCATATACTCGAGCGTTTCTATGCCGCGCTCGATCGCGCTGGGAGGCCCCACGATGCCGCGCGTCTGATTGCCGTATCTAAGACCGTCGGCGTCAATGAGACCATCGCGGCCATCCAGGTGGGGTATCGCCATTTTGCCGAGAACCGCCCGCA
>URMR01000087.1 GCA_900548935.1 uncultured Collinsella sp. | reverse complement strand
GCGGAATCAATGACAAACTCGCCCGCGCGCCCAGCGCGGCGCACGAGCTCGGTAAACACCGACTCGGCCATCGTCGAGCGGCAGATGTTCCCATGACAGATAAACAGTACACGTTGCATATGCGGTTTCCTTTCAATCGCCATCATCGAGCTCGAGTATCGCATCTACGCTTACGCCTACACCCTCGCTCGCCTGCGCTCCCAGCGGGCCAACCTAATCGTCACCAGCGTGAGCGCCCAGGCTACAAGCGAGAACGCGGCGCCCACGGCGCCCACGTGCGCAATGCCAATGCTGCTTACCACGGCGCCGCCCACTGCGGTGCCAAACGAGATGCCGACGTTAAACGCCATGGGCTCGACCGAACTTGCGAGTACCATCGACTTGGGGTGGCGGCTGCGTGCCACGTCCATAAAGTGTGTGATGCACGACACTGAGAACAGGTACATGAGCAGCGCCAAGCTAAAGACAAAGACCAGCGCGAGCGGCATGGTGCCGCCCACAGCAAACAGCCCGAGTAACGCCGCAGCCTGCAGCACAAACGTAACCAGCAGTGCCTTCATGCCAAAGCGCGCATCGATCCACCCGCCCAGGATGTTCGAGATCAGGCAGAACACGCCGTAGGCCATAAGCGTGGTGCTCGCCTGAACGGTGCCCATGCCCAGCACCTGCTCAAGATAAGGCGTCACGTAGCCGTAGAACACATAGACCGAGCCCACGCCAAACAAGAAGATGAGCATGCCGGTGATGATGCTCGGCTCGCGTAGCAGCCCCGCCTGCTCGCGGAAGGTGGCGGGCTCATCGGTCTGCCCGGCGCGGGGCATAAACACCACGAGCGCGCTGCAGATCAAAACGGCAAAGGCCAGCGTGCCGTACATGGCAGCGTGCCAGTCGAGCGTGTCGGCCACAAACTTGCCAATCGAAGTGACAAAGACCATCGCCACGGAAAACGCACCATATACCACCGAGATGGCAAGCGAAGTTTGCTGCGGGGACAGCAGCTCGGGGATGTACGTCACACCCACGGCGAGCAGTGCGCCCGAGACGGAGCCCAGGACAATGCGCGAGATAAAGAGCGCTTGGAAGTTAGGTGCTAGCGCCATAACCAAATTGCCGAGCACAAAGACGATGCTATAGCACACGAGCAGCTGGTAGCGGCGGAAGCGGCCCGTGCTGAGCGCAAGCACCGGCGTCGCGATGGCGTAGACGAGCGCAAACACGCTGATGAGCTGGCCCGCGGTGGCAAGCGAGATGCCGAGTTCCGTCGCCAGGTCGCTCTCGATGCCGATGACCACGAACTCGGAGCAGCCGAGCGAGAATCCCAACAGCACGAGCAGCGCCAGGCAGAGCTTGGTGCGCGCGGGGGAGAGCGCGGCGGCGGTTGGCTTACTTTTAGGCGTGGTTGCGGCGGTCAAGGTTGTCACTCCAATGTCGCATGAATGAGCGGGATTCACTTCCTGCAACTCTAACAGAGTGTGACAGAGGGGCAGTTCTTTTGTCACATGGAGAGCTTGCCTGTATAGTCGCAATACAGGCGAAGATGGTCTCAGGTACATCGCGGGCGACAGGAGGTCCCATGGGTATGCACACGACAAAGGTTGCAGTGGGCGAGGGCAATTTTGCGCCCGAGGAGGTTGCAGCCCGCATTCTGCGCGCCGGCTGGGATGAGGGCGGCGCGGGCGCCGAGGTCGTGGCGGTCGATGCCGCGACCGGCGAGGCGCTCAGTCCCGTCGATCGCATCGAGGCCCATACCGGCGAGGGCATCCTGCATCAGGCATTTCTGACGCTTTTGGTCGAGGGCCGGGGCGAAGACGCGCACCTGCTGCTCTGTCGCCGCAGTCCGCTCAAACGCCTGTGGGGCGGGGTGCTGGCCGATAGCTGCGCCGGCCATCCGCTCCCCGGGGAAGACGTCGCGGCCGCCACGGCGCGTCGCATTAACGAAGAGCTCGGCATTACGCGCGAGCCCGATCAGCTCAAGCACCTCGGACACGTGGTGTACCGCGAGGATCACGGCGACGGTCGCTGCGAGTGCGAGTGGTGCGAGGTCTACCTTGCCCATGTTGAGCCCGGCGAGCTGTATATCAACCAAGAGGAGATCTCAGAGGTGCGTCGCATGGCCCCGTCCGAGCTCGACGGCTACCTGCAGGGTCGCCCCGAGCAGCTGGCCCCTTGGCTCCGCGAGGCCCTTAGCGACCCATCCATCCGTACGGCCCTTGCTATGTGAAAAAAGATAGTCCCTTTGCCGCACTCAAACCGTCACAACATTCGGCGAAAATCTCAAAAACGAGGGAAAGCGTCGAATGTTGTGACGGTTTTCCTGTCTGCGCCGGCGAGCTCCAGCGCCGTTTGGGGGTATAAGGCTGGCAAGTGTTTATTTGCGAGGCCTAAGGGGCGCCCCGTATGGATATCGATAACTTTGAATGGTGGTATAGCGAGGGCGAGGCTCCGGACGAGGAGTGGGACGAGCCCGCGCCACGCGACGTGTCGAGCGACGAGGACGAGACCGGCAACGATGCCGTCGAGACGGACGCCGCTTCCGACTCCGCCGAACCCCTAACCTTTGAACAGGCCTGGGCCCAGGCCGAGGCCGACGAGGCTAAGGCCGATGCCACGGCCACACTCGATGAGCCGGCGGACATGTCCATCTCGCCGGCCAAGACCCCGCAGCCGCGCCACACCATCGACCCCGGCAGTACAGCATCTTTCAGCATTCTCGACGTGCCCGCGCAGGGTGCTCAGGCGCCTGCGCCAACGCATCGCCCCGACCTGGCTCATGAGGAAGACGCGGGTCGCCGCTCTCCGCTCGGCCCCATCCTCATTGCCTTCATGGCCGGCGTTATCGCCTGCTCGGCAATCGGCAGCATCTGGGGCCATGTCGAGCAGCAGCGCCAAGATGCCGCCAAGGTCGAGATGTCTGTCGAGCAATCGCTCAGCCGCACGCGCTCGGTGCATGTGTCGGTTGAGGTTAAGGACGGCGTGGCGTGGGATACCGCGCGCGGCGATAGCCAGATGCTCGTCCATATCGTGGGCCGCACGCTCAAGGGACAAACAATCGACGAGTATCAATACGTCAATTCCGAAGGTGACGGCATCGAGCTTAAGCCCGGCGACTACGAGCTCACGGTGGATGAGCCGCCCGTCGCCACCGACGGCACGCGTTACCGCGCCTCAAAGCGCATGGTTCCGGTGAGTTTTAATTCACAGGCTCCCGACACGGTCGATAGCACGCCGCAGGGCGGGTTTGACCTTTACGCTATTGCTCAATAACTGCGCCCGCCGCTCAACCCCGCCGCCAAGAGTGGGACAATATCCCTCGACACCGTTGTTCACTATTGGAGGAAGTAGCATGTCCACCGTCACTACCATTAAGCGCGGCGGCCTTACCGCGGCCATCGATTCCATGGGCGCCCAGCTCACGAGCCTTGCCCTCAACGGCAATGAGTATCTGTGGCAGGGCGACCCGGCCTTTTGGGGCAAGCACGCGCCTATCCTGTTCCCCATCGTGGGATCGCTGCGCAACAACACGGCGACGTCTGCGGCCGGCACCTGCGAGATGGCGCGCCACGGCATCGCGCGCATTGTCGAGCACAAGATCGTCGAGGTGTCGGAGGATGGTTCGTCCGTTACCTACGAGCTCACCGACACGCCCGAGTCGCTCAAGGCGTTCCCGTTCCACTTTAAGCTCAACATGACCTATGCCCTGACCGGCGACGCCACCCTCACGCAGACCTTTGCCGTCACCAACACCGGCGACGTGAAGCTGCCGTTCTCGGTGGGCGGCCACCCTGCATTTAACGTGCCTGCCCCCGGTGCCGAGGACGAGACGTTCGAGGATTACGAGCTGGCGTTTACCGAGGCTTGGACCAACGAGGCCCCCATCATCACGCCCGATGGCCTTATGACGTTCGAGGGTAGCTACAAGGCCCCCGATAACTCGGACATGCTGCCCATCACTCACCGCAGCTTCGATAACGACGCCATCATGTTCACCGATACCCCGGGCTCCACGCTCACGCTGCGCGGCCGCAAGTCGGGCCACGGCGTCAAGATCGACTTTGAGGGCTTTAAGTACATCGGCGTGTGGTCTGCCGCCAACGACGCTCCGTTTGTGGCGCTCGAGCCCTGGACCGGTCACACCACCATGGACACCGAGGACGACGTCTTTGAGCATAAGGTCAACACCATCACCTTGGCTCCCGGCGAGACGGACAAGCGCAGCTTTAGCGTTACCTTGCTTTAGAGGTTCCGCCGCTCGGTCGATGCTGCGCGCCGTCCAGAGCGATAATTTGTCATTCAAAAGGCAAGGCATAGACCTTCTGGTCATGCCTTGCCTTTTTCATGCCACTTGTTCGCTCTGGACGTCGCTCGCCGGCATTGCCAAAACATCGGCGTCCCCAATGACTACCGTGTGTCTATTAATTTTTCGAGCTTGTGCTGCGCTGCTGGTCGCTGGCGTATATCCTGTTAAGTCGTCAGCATACGATTCAACAGGGAAGGCAGATTATGCATTCTCCCCATCAACGCGACGCGCATCCACAGCCGGTATGCAGCCGTCGCATCTTTTTGGGTAGCGCTCTCGCTGCGAGCGCTTCCGTCGTCGCCGGCGCGCTCGCCGGCTGCCAGCGCCCGTCTACGCTCAAGGTAGTTCAGCCCACGACGGGCGGCGGTCGTGACGACCTGTCCGATTCCGTGATCGGCAAGGACAAGATCCGCATTGGCATGGAGGCGGCCTACGCCCCGTACAACTGGCAGGTTTCCGAAGCCAGCGAGTACACCATCCCCATCGACAACGTGCAGGGCGCCTATGCCGATGGCTACGACGTGCAGATCGCCAAGATCGTCTGCAAGGCCCTCGGCGGCGAGCCCGTTGCCGTCAAGCAGAGCTTCTCGGGCCTTATCGATTCGCTCAACAACGGCCAGATCGACCTCATCATCGCCGGCATGAGCGCCACGCCCGAGCGTGAGGAGTCGGTCGGTTTCTCCGACCCGTACTTCATTGGCTACTTTGGCCTGTTCGTAAAAGAGGGCTCGCCCTACCAAAACGCCACCAAGCTCAGCGACTTTAGCGGCGCCACGGTGCTCGGCCAAAAGGACACCATGCTCGATACCGTCATCGACGAGATCCCGGGCGTCGTCCACAAAAACCCGGTCGACTCCGTCCCCACGGTGTTTTCGAACCTGCTGCAGGGCACGTGCGACGCCGTGACCTACAACACCGAGAACGAGAAGGGCTATATGGCTCAAAACCCGGGCATCGTTCCCATTCATTTTGCCGAAGGCGAGGGCTTTAAGCAGGAGGTCACGGCAAACGTCGGCTGCCGCAAGGGCTCGGACAAGCTGCTTAAACTCATCGACAAGACACTCAAGGGCATTAGCCAAGAGGAACGCGACCAAATGTGGGGCGCGTGCCTCGATCGTCAGCCGGCATAGGGAGGCAGCATGAAAACCATCAATCGTCTGGCCTCCTTTATCAAGGCCGACCACCGTTATGTATACCTGGGCACGAGCGTTATCGCGGCGCTCGGCCTGGCGTTTAGCCAGCGCAACCCCACGCCGCTGAGCTTCTTGGCCCCCACCGGCATCTTCCAGGATTGCCTTTGGGCGATTCTTTGGGCCTGGATTGTCGTGTCGGCGGCGGCGCTCGTCACCAAGCTTATGCACTGGAGTGGCTATCGCGAAGAGTCGCCGTTCGCATCCGAGCGTTTCCGCCGCGGCGCGCGCCTGGGCAGCTATGTCGTGGTCGCCATCGCGGCGATCTTTTTCGTGGACCGCTGCGTCATGTCGTTTATCGACCTGGTACAGGTGAGCATCGTCTCGGATTCCAACCCTAGCTACTTTTTGTCGAGCCTGGTCTACATGACCTACAAGAGCGGCGACTTCTTCATCCGCGGCATCGAGATCACCATCGCGCTTGCCACCTTCGGCACCGTCATCGCATTCTTCCTGGCGCTGCTCTTTGTGTTCCTGCGTATTCAGACCTTCGATCGCGTGGACAACGACCTGGTGCGCTTCTTTAAGAGCATTGGCCGCGGCTTTGCGACCATCTACTCTACCATCGTGCGCGGCACGCCCATGATGGTCCAGGGCCTACTCATCTATTACGCGGGCTTCACCGTTTTGCGCGGCATGGGCTTCGAGACCGCCCAGGCCAACCAGATTTGGAGTACCTTCACCGCCGGCCTTGTCACCATCTCGCTCAACTCCACCGCCTACATGATGGAGGTCCTGCGTGGCGGCATCGAGTCCATCGATCCCGGCCAGGCCGAGGCAGCGCGCTCGCTGGGCCTGTCGCAGTGGCAGGCCATGCGCAAGGTCGTGTTTCCCCAGGGCATTAAAAACGCTATTCCGGCACTCACCAACGAGCTCATCATCAACATCAAGGATTCGTCGGTGCTCTCGGTCATCGGTGTGTTCGACCTTATGTACGCTACTACCACGGTCGCCGGCGTGTACTACCGCCAGATGGAGGTCTACTGCGTGGCGCTCGTGGTCTACCTGATCCTGACGCTCGTGGCGAGCCGCCTGCTCGAAGCCTTTGGCAAAAAGCTCGGCGCCGAGGCCCCGGCAACGCTGACCAGCTCCAACTAGGCTCAAGACGAGGAGAATCATCATGGCAGATACCGCTACTACCGGCGTTGCGGCCGCCGCACAGACCAATGAGCCGCTTATCCGCGTCGAGGGCCTGCGCAAGAGCTTCGGCTCGCTCGAGGTGCTCAAAGGCATCGACCTGTCCGTCAAATCAGGCGAGGTCGTCACCATCATCGGCGCTTCGGGTTCGGGCAAATCGACGCTGTTGCGTTGCCTCAACCTGCTCGAGACCCCGGACGCGGGCCACATCTGGTTCCACGGCCAGGACCTTACGGCCGAGCGCTGCAATATCAATAAACTCCGCGAGGACATCGGCATGGTGTTCCAGGGCTTTAACCTGTTCAACAACATGGATGTGCTCGACAATTGCACGCTCGCGCCCGTCACGCTCAAAAAGATGAGCAAGGCCGAGGCCGAGAAGGTCGCGATGGAGCATCTGACGAGCGTGGGACTCGAAAAGTTCGCGCACGCCGCCGTGGGCCGCCTGTCCGGTGGTCAAAAACAGCGCGTGGCCATCGCTCGTGCCCTGTGCATGAATCCGCAGATCATGCTGTTCGACGAGCCGACCTCCGCGCTCGACCCCGAGATCGTGGGCGAGGTGCTCGAGGTCATGCGCAAACTCGCGGCCGACGGCATGACCATGGTCGTCGTCACGCACGAGATGGCCTTTGCCCGCACGGTGTCCGACCGCGTGGTCTTTATGGACAAGGGCGTGGTGCTCGAGGATGCGGCACCGGCCGAGCTCTTCGGCAATCCCAAACACCAGCGCACCCGCGAGTTCCTCTCTCGTTATCTCGAGGACAAATAACCGACCGCAAACGCTTATGTGGCAGGGCCGCTCCGGTGGGGCGGCCCTCGTCATCACAATCGAAAGGATGTCATGGCCGAGGTTTGGCGCTTCTTTGCGCATGAGGACGATTTTGCCGATATAGACGAGGCTAGCGCGTGCGAGCGCCTGGGCCGCGTGCTGTCGTTTCCGACCGTCTCGAGCATGGATGCCGAGGCGGTGAACTGGCAGTCGTTCGACGACCTGCGCGCCTATATGCAGCAGGCGTGGCCGCGCGTGTTCGCGGCGGGGGAGACCGCTTGCAACGGCGTACACGGCAA
>URMR01000086.1 GCA_900548935.1 uncultured Collinsella sp. | reverse complement strand
GGACGGGTGTACTGCGCGTACTCGAGCAGGCCTCCGTCCTCGGCGGTCGAGAACGACTCGTCGACGTTGCTCATCTCGTCGCCCAGGGCGCCGGGGATGAGGCGAACAACAGCATCGGCCACGACCATGGCGGGGAGCTCGCCGCCCGTGAGCACATAGTCGCCGATCGACAGACGCTCATCGGCATACGCATACGCGCGCTCGTCGACGCCCTCGTAGCGGCTGCATACAAACAGCAGACGCTCGCTTTTGAGCAGGCGCTCGGCCACATGCTGCGTAAAGGGCTCGCCACAGGGGGTGAAGAACACTACGGTGGGCTTGGGACCCTCGGAGCTGATGGCCTCGATGGCCTCGGCAATAGGCTCGACCTTCATGAGCATGCCCTGCCCGCCGCCGTACGGCTCGTCATCGACGGTACGATGGCGGTCGTGCGTCCAGTCGCGCAGGTTATACGCCTTAAAATCAAAAAGGCCGGCCTTGCGGGCGCGGCCCAAGATCGATGTGGACATGACGGGCTCAAACATCTCGGGAAAGACCGAAAGGGTCTCGATCAGCATGTTGTCCTCCCTACTTGTCCATATCGATCAGGCCGTCCATAACGTGGACGGAAATTGTTCCTGTGTCGGGAAGATCGAGCACGACCTGCTCGATCACGGGAATCAGTACCTCGCCGTACCGATCGCCCTCAACAACCCAAACATCGTTAGCGGGCGTCGACATGATCTCGACGATCGTGCCGAGCAAACCGAAGCGCTCGTCGACCACCTCGCGACCCATCAGGTCGGTATAGGCAGCGTCGAGCGAATCGAGCTCAAAGTCATCACGATTTGCCAACACATAGCATCCCGTGATGCCCTCGGCGGCCGTCAAGTCGTCAATGCCCTCAAACGAGACCAGATCGCCATCGCCCGTATCGGTGACGGACACGACCGTGCAAAAGCGGTCGCGCTTGAGCGCCGGCGGCATCAGGGCGACGCGCATACCCGGCTCTAATACAGAAGGAAGCCCCCGCAGCGGCTGCGCGAGGACCTCCCCCTTCCTTCCGTGCGGCTTGACAACACGGGCGATGTTTTTGTACTGGGACCTCAAGGTCCTAGCCCAGAACCTCTACCTCGACAGCAGTGTCGAGGCGAGCGGCCAGTGCACGGGCGAGCGTGCGAATGGCCTTGATGGTACGGCCACGACGGCCGATGACCTTAGCGACGTCATCCTCGGCGACCGAAACCTCAATCGTAGAGGCGTCGTCACCATCGATGACCTCAAGGCTCACGGAATCCGGGTCGTCGACGATCTGAACAACGAGATATTCGACGAGATCGGCGATGCGATCTGAGAGCATTGCCTCACCCTCGAGCTGTGCAGCGTCAACCTCAGGCACGATTTACTCCTCGGCGCCCTCAGCGGCCTCAGCGGCAGCCTTAGCGGCCTCGGCCTCTTTGGCGAGCTGCTTCTTGGACTTCTTGACGACGGTCTCGGTCTTCTCGCCCTCGTTGGCGGCCTTGACCAGAGCGGCGACGGCGTCGGTGAGCTGAGCGCCCTTGGACTGCCAGTCGGCGATCTTCTCGAGGTCGAGGTTGATGGTCTTGGGGGCGGTCATCGGGTTGTAGCGGCCAACCTCCTCGATGATACGACCGTCACGCGGGGCGCGGGAATCGGCGACGACGACACGGTAGTACGGACGCTTCTTAGCGCCGTGACGAGCAAGGCGAATCTTGACTGCCAAAGGAAACTCCTCCAACCAAGCAGCTTTAGGCTGCAACTACAAACAAACAGTTGAACATAATACGCCATCGACGCGGGCAGGTGAAGTCCGTGAGACCAACTTCTTCGGTGTAGTCGAAGGCAAATCCATATCTTAGACAAGAATTCGCGATTTGCAAGCACATCCACGCACCCCACATGAGCTGCGCGGTATACTCATGCCATGAAAAGACGCGAACATACATACGGTTATGAGGATGCTGCGGGCGTCACGCCGCCGCCCTGGACGGGACCGGCGGTGGGCCTCATGGATCTCGATGCGTTTTTTGCGAGCGTGGAGATGCTCGACCATCCCGAGTGGCGCGGCAAGCCGCTCATCGTGGGTGGCGATGCCGATTCCCGCGGCGTTGTGTCCACCTGCTCATACGAGGCGCGTCGCTTTGGCGTGCACTCCGCCATGCCCTCGGCCGAGGCACGACGTCTCTGTCCGCAGGCCATTTGGACGCACGGGCATTTTGATCGCTATCGCGAGGTCAGCGCGCAGGTCATGGCGATTCTCGCCGACGAGACCCCGCGCGTTGAGCGCGTATCCATCGACGAGGCCTTTATCGATATCACACCGGGTCGTTTTGCACCCGAAGACCCGCTGTTGGTTGCGCGGCGCATCAGTGATCGCGTGGCGGCGCTGGGAGTGACCTGCTCCATTGGCGTGGGCTGCAACAAGACGGTCGCAAAGATCGCAAGCGAGCGGGACAAGCCGTTTGGGCTGACCATCGTGCGCCCCGGAACCGAACAGCGTTTTTTGGCCGCGCTGCCGGTATCTGCCATGAGCGGCATCGGGCGCTCGGCCGAGGAACGACTGCGCCGCATGCGCATCTATACGCTTGGCGAGCTGTCACGCGCACCAGAATCCACCTTGGCCTCTATTTTTGGCGTCAACGGCGAACGCATGCGCCAGCGTGCGCTGGGACTCGAAATCTCCGAAGTCACGAGTCTCGATGAAGAGCGCGAGGTCAAGTCTGTCAGCAATGAACGCACCTTTGCGAAAGATTTGACTGAGCGTGGGGACATCGAAGCGGCGATTGCGCTGTTGGGAGAGTCAGTGGGACGCCGCCTGCGTCGTCAGGGACTAACGGGTGCCACGGTGACGCTCAAGCTCAAGTATTCGTATGGCAACGGACGCACGGCACAGCGCCGCTTGCCCCACCCCACCGACGACGAGAATATCTTTGTGGCTGTAGCGCTCGAGCTGCTCGACAACATCTGGCAGGAAGGCATGCATGTGCGCCTGGCTGGCATCGGCATGAGCGACTTTGACCATCAGGGCGGTATCCAAACCGACTTGTTCTGCGAGATCGACGACCGCGGAGCACAATCCAGCGACCGCCGCGACCTCTCCGTCGCCATCGACGCCGTCCGAGACAAGTTTGGCGACACCGCCCTATCCTTCGGCCGCCAATCCCGCTTCAACGATTAGTCCCTTAGGTAAAAAGAAAGCCGGTCGGCTGCGAATGGCGCAACTGACCGGCGAACGGTAAAGGTTAGCTAAAAAGCCCGTCCCAAATGAACTACTAAAGGAGGTCAAGGGGAAGCTGGGGGGCGTCACCCCAGAGCTTTTCGAGACGGTAGAACTCGCGGGCCTCGGGGGTAAAGACATGGACGACGACCGAACCGTAGTCCATGAGCATCCAGGTCTTCTGCTCACGGCCCTCGATGGAAAACGGGTGCTCGCCGCAAGCCTCGGCGACCTTCTCCTCAATCTCGTCGACGATCGAATCGACCTGGCGGTTGTTGGTGCCGGTAGCGAGAACAAAGTAGTCGCACACATCGGAAAGCTCAGTCAGGTCGAGTACCTGAACGTCCTCGCCTTTCTTGTCGTAGGCGGCCTGCGCGGCGGCGCGGGCGACATCCTCGGCGGCGACACCGCTCGCGGACAGCGAGGCTGCAGTGCGGTCGGACGTTGCAATGAAGCTCTTGTGCTCCGCACCTTCAAGAATCTGCTCGTCGGTCATGGTCTCGTCGGCCATGGAATACCTCTTTCTAGACGCACCCGAGCTAGCGCAGCTGGGCGTAATGGTTGTAAATCGTAATAGCCGTGGGATAAAGATAACGCCCGGTCTGGATCACATAGACCAGACCCTGCGCAAAACAGGAGAAGAACAACTCGTCGAGCGAGGACCTCCCCACCATCTTGCGCAGCGCATGGGCATAATCGCCGTGGCGGTTGGGTTCGATGGCATCGGCCACAAAGACCACCATATCGAGCGGCGTCATGTCGCAAGCGCCCACGGTGTGACGGTCGACAGCCTGAAAGACTGCCGGCGAAAGCTCGGGGAAAAGCTGGGGAAGCTCATAGGCGGCAACCGGGCCATGCAAAAGCGGCGTCGCGGCAGACGGAGAGCCGGCAATCTTAATACCATAATGCAAAGCGCGCGTGACCAGCTCGTCATCGGAGAGCACCTTGTCCCAGTCATGAATCAGGCCGGCAGCAGCGGCATCAAAGCGGTCGACACCGTACACCTCGGCTAGGTGCAACGCAGTCTCGGCAACCCCAAGCGAATGCACGTAGCGCTTACGCTTATCCTTCATGCGCACATCGAGCAACTCATTGATACGCGTCAAGAGCGCGCGCTCGTCGCCCTCAAACTGATCTTCTACCGACAACGTTCTCCCCCATCAATCAAAATCGTCTTGCCCAAGATCGGCATACAGACCGCGTTTACGGATATAGCCGAGCACGGACTCGCTCGTAAGATAGCGCACGCTCATGCCGCGGGCAACCCGCTTGCGAATGTTGGTCGAGCTAATCGCCAGCGCCGGAATCTGAATATAGCGCACGTCGAATGGCAGCCCCGATTCCTTAATCCGCGCCCGGGCCGTATCGATGTCAAAGCCGGGACGTGTCGCAGCAATGAAGGTCGCCAGTTCGGCAATCTCATTAGCATTGTGCCAGGTCACAATATCGATAATCGCATCGGCACCCGTAATAAAGTAAAGCTTCACCTGTGGCGGGTAAAACTCGCGAAGGGCACGCAGCGTATCGGCTGTGTAGGTGACACCGGCACGATCGATCTCGAAGCGGCTTGCCAAAAAGGCCGGGTTCGCGGCAGTCGCGAGGACCGTCATGGCATAACGGTCCTCAGCAGGCGTTACCGGTTTGTCGAGCTTAAAGGCGGGAGAGCCGGCCGGCATAAAAAGCACAGCGTCCAAGTCGAGCGACTCGCGCGCCTGCTCGGCGGTAACCAAATGCCCGTAATGAATCGGGTCAAAGGTACCACCCATAATGCCGAGCCTAAATTCCCGCCCGTCCTTGATAGGTAACTCAGGCAATCCGATTCCACCACGCAGCGACATGGCTTACTCGCCCTCCGGGGTCTCGACTTCTTCCGCAGCAAAAGCGTCATCGGTACCGTCAATGGCATCCACAGCGTCGACAGCCTCCAAGCTATCATCGGCGACGTCAACGACCTCGACGGCGACATCCTCGCTACCGTCCTCGAGCTCGTCCTCGAACTCCGAGAAGTCCTCGGCGCCCTCAAAGTCAAAGGCGCGCTGGCAAATGCGAACCTCGTCGCCGGCACGGCAGCCGGCCTTTTGGAGCGCGTCGTCGACACCCATACGGGAAAACTTATGCTGCAGGTAGATGACGGCTTCCTCGTTTTCCCAGTCGGTCTGGATAACCAAACGCTCGATGGCGCGACCGACAACGCGGAAGGCACCGGGCTCCTCCTGGACAATGCGGAAGCGCTTCTCGCGCTGCAGACGGCGGCGCTCCCACTCCTCGTCGCGCAGATCGACCGGCTCATCAGAGACCGCCAGCTCAGCGCGAAGCTTAGCCACCTGCTCGCCAACGGCAAGCATCAACGTGTTGAGACCGGCACCCGTCACAGCGGACACGGCAAAGAACATATGCCCGTCGTCGAGCGCAGCACGCTTAAGGTCAGCGATCTTATCGGCCGTACCCGGAGCGTCGCATTTGTTGGCGACGACGATCTGCGGGCGCTCCGAGAGCTCTGCGCCATACTGCTCGAGCTCACGGTTAATAATGCGATAGTCCTCAACCGGATCGCGATCCTCAAATCCGCCCGTCATATCGACGACGTGCATAATCAGGGCCGTGCGCTCAATGTGGCGCAGGAACTGATGACCCAAGCCACGGCCCTCGCTCGCGCCCTCGATGAGACCGGGGACGTCGGCAACGACGTAAGAATATTCGCCGGCACGCACCATACCCAGATTGGGCACAAGCGTTGTGAAGGGGTAGTCGGCGATTTTGGGACGGGCAGCGCTCATACGCGCGATGAGCGAGGACTTGCCAACAGAGGGAAAGCCCACAAGCGCGGCATCGGCCATAAGCTTCATCTCGAGCTCGATCCAGTGCTCCTCGGCCGGCTCGCCGAGCTGGGCAAAGGCCGGAGCGCGACGCACCGACGTCACAAAGTGGGTATTGCCCAGACCGCCGGCGCCACCGGGCGCCACGACGACGCGCTCGCCGTCGTGCACCAGATCGGCAATCTCGAACATCGGGGTCTGCGTCTCGGGATCGAGCTCGCGGACAACGGTGCCCATGGGGACCTTGAGAATCAGGTCCTCGCCGCTCTTACCATTGCGACGAGCGCCCTGGCCGTGCGTGCCGCGCTCGGCACGGAAATGATGCTTAAAGCGGTAATCGATCAGCGAGGACAGCTGAGCATCGGCCTGGATGACGACATTGCCGCCACGACCGCCGTCGCCGCCATCGGGGCCGCCCTTGGGGACAAATGCCTCGCGCCTAAACGACATGCATCCGGCTCCGCCGTCGCCGCCGCACACGTTAATGCGGCTGATATCGGTGAACTGTGACAACAGAATCGCCTCCTACAAAAAAGAGGGAGACCCTTGAATCCTAAAACTCAAGTGCCTCCCACATATGTGCTCTATGAAGGGTGAATTACGCGTTCGCGAGCGGGCGTACGCTGACCCTGTGCTTGATACCCTTGTGGAACTCAACGGTACCGTCAACCAGCGCGAACAGCGTGTCGTCCTTACCACGGCCAACGTTCTCACCCGGGTGGATGTGCGTGCCGTGCTGACGGACGAGAATCGTGCCCGTGGTTACCGTCTGGCCGGCATAGCGCTTCGTGCCAAGGCGCTGACCGCGGGAGTCACGGCCATTACGGGAGGAACCGAGTCCTTTTTTGTGTGCCATTGTGTATACCTACTCTTTCGTTACGAGTGTAATCTACTCGGCGACGGGAGCCTCGGCAACAGCCTCAGCCTCTGCCTTGACAGCCTTCTTGGCGCGGGAGGTAGCCTGAACCTTCACGATCTTCAGCTTGGTGAGCTGCTGACGGTGACCCTTCAGACGACGATAGCGCTTGCGCTTGTGGAACTTGAAGACCAGCTGCTTCTCGCCCTTGAACTGCTCAACGATCTGAGCGGTAACCTTGGCCTTGGCCAGCTTGTCGGGATCGGTGACGATCTTCTTACCATCGTTGAGGAAGATAACCGGCAGGGTGACCTTGTCGCCCTCATTGCCCTCGATCTTCTCGACGGTGATGACATCGTCGGTGGCGACCTTGTACTGCTTGCCGCCCGTGTTAACGATTGCGTACATGTTTACTTGCCCTTCATGCATCAGTTAGTGCAACAGCCGAATATAGTAGCAGGCGATAATACCCCCGTCAACGAGTATGTGGAGCAAATCCACAAGTTCGCACAGGTATGGGGCTGACGAGTCGGCCCTCGTCGTCCTCGCATGCTTGATTCTGACGCTCGACATCGTAGGAGCAGATGGTCACGAGGTCTTGCATACCGGTGGAAACAATAGGTGCATCCACGCCCGGGGTCAAGCCCTGCAACAAAACATCAGCGGCAGAAAGCAAAATTTCCGGACGCATGGAGCCCTCGTTGTCGGCATGGGTGTCGAGCATGAGCACCAGATGGTCCGGGCGCTCCCCTGTCGTGAGCTCATAACCCACCAGAGTGTGGTCAAGGTCTAGGCGCTTGCTCTTCTTACCGCGTGCGTAGTCGATGCCGTGCCCCGCGCGCAGCGTATCGATAGCGCGACGCACCTCGTCGGCGTCCACCGGTGCCTCAGGATCGAGATGCAGATCGATACGATAGGACAGACGCGTGAGTTGCGCCGTTAG
>URMR01000085.1 GCA_900548935.1 uncultured Collinsella sp. | reverse complement strand
AAAGACGATCTTACGGCAGTTCCAGAAGTACTGGGCGCCCGAGACAATGGTCAAAATCACGGCGATGACGTACAGGAAGCGCGACACCGAATAGACGCCGAGCAGCAGCGACACCGGCCCCAGCTGAAGACCGGCCATCGCAAAGACGCACAGATAGCCGCAGATAGAGACCATCGTGGTCGCCGTCTTATACTTGCCGAGCTTGTCGGCGGCAACGACCACACCGGCAGCACTTGCGACCATACGAAGGGCGCTCACCAACAGCTCACGGAACAGGATAATGAACACGGACCACACGGTCACCGCGCCAAAATCCAAGAACAGCAGCAGGGCCGAGAACACCAGCAGCTTATCGGCGATGGGATCCAAGAACTTACCGAAATCAGTGATCTCGTTGCGGGAGCGCGCCAGATAACCGTCGACCTTATCGGTACACGACAGGATCACATACAGAATGAAGGCAGCGGCGGCGAGCGGGCCGTCGAAGGTGCTCCAATCCGTACCGGCAACACTCGTGTGAGACAGGGCCGACACGATCATGAACACCGGGATAAAGACGATGCGAACGCACGTCACGATGTTGGCGGGCGTCCAAACACTCGTCAGTTCCTTATTGCTCTCGTTAGCCACGAAGCTCTCCTACTCCACAACATGACCGATAAGCTCATAGCAGAAGCTATCGGTAAACTCGACGGTCAGAATATCGCCCACGGACGCCTCGCTGGCGTCCAGATGCACCGCGCCATCGGAATCGGGCGCCTGGAACCAGGCGTGACCGATCAGCTCGGCGCCGTCCTCAGTCTCCTCGATGCCATCAACGATCACCTGGGCACGCTCGCCCACATGGGCTGCCGTGGCGGCAAAACCGAGCGACTCGGCCAGGTCCATGGCCTCCTGGGCGCGCTCGAGCTTGACCTCCTCATCGACCTGACCCTCCATCTTGGCGGCCAGGCTGCCTTCCTCACGCGAGTAGGCAAAGACGCTCGTGTAGTCAAAGCCGACAGTGTCCATAAAGTCGATAAGGTCGCGGAACTCGTCGTCAGTCTCGGTCGGGAAGCCGACCATGGCCGTAGAGCGAATCACGATGCCGGGGATGCGCTCACGAAGGTCGCGGAACAGATCCTCGAGCTCCTGGCGCGAACCGGAGCGACGCATGGCCTTGAGGATGCGCGCGTCGCAGTGCTGCACGGGGATATCGATATAGGGCAGCACCTCGGGCGTATCGCGAATCGTCTCGATAAGCTCGTCGGTCATACCCTCGGGCTGCAGATAGAGCACGCGGACCCAAACATTGTGCGGACGCACGGCCTCGGCGACGGCACGCAGCAGCTGCGCCAGATTGCGCGGCGAGCCCTCGGGGACGTCCTCGTCGGCAAAGTCGGTGCCCCAAATACCCGTGTCCTGCCCGATCAGAACGATCTCGCGCACACCGCCGGCAACCAGGTCGCGCACCTCGGAGATAATGCTTTCGGCATTGCGCGAATGATAGCGACCGCGGATGTAGGGGATCATGCAGAAGCTGCAAAAACGATTGCAGCCATCGGAAATCTTGACATAGGCAACAGCACCCTCGACGGTACGCTTGACCTGCGGGATATAGGCTGCAATCTCACGCTCGACACCCAGCACGCCATCGATGACCGCCACGATGCCATCTTCCTCGTCGGCCTTCACAAAGGCAGCGACCTCGGGAAGCTCGTCGGGCAGGTCATCGCCGTAACGAGACGGCACGCAACCGCACATGACGATGGGGCAGGCGCGAACGCCGTCCTGCACCTCGTTAGCGAGCTCGAGCGTGGTCTCGATGCTCTCGGACGTCGCCGACGCAAGAAACGAGCACGTGTTGACGATAGCGATATCGGCATCCTGCGGATCGAATGCCTCCTCGTAGCCCGCAGCGGTCAGCAGCGAACGCATGCGGTCGGTATCGACCTCGTTCTTAGCGCAGCCAAGCGTGATGTAGAGTACGGAACCCAACGGAGTATCCATGTTGGAGAACGGTCCTTTCGAGTAAATTAGCGGTAGTTGGTAAACTGCAGCGGCTGGCCGTAGTCCTGGTCGCGCAGGAACTGGATCACCGTCTGAAGCGCGTCCTTAGAGGCCGAGGTAACGCGCAGCTTATCGGCCTCGATGGTCACCTTGACCTTGAGCTTTTGATCCTTGATGTCCTTATTAATCTTCTTGGCGGTCGCTTGGTCGATGCCTTCGACGATATGGCCGAGCACGCGCACGGTACCGCCCGAAGCCGCCTGCGGCGCGTCCCAGGAGACAGCCTTGAGGTCGATGCCGCGCTTGATGAGTTTGGAGCTCATCACGTCAATAATCTGCTTAGAGACAAAATCGGCCGGGGCATTGATCGTAAAGAGCTTGTCGCCCTTCGAAAGCTCGATGGTGGCGCCGGAGTCCTTGAGGTCATAGCGCTGAGAGATCTCGCGGGTGGTCTGCTGGAAGGCGTTATCGACCTCCTGCATATTGACCTCGGACACAACGTCGAAGCTGGAATCTTTAGCCATTGCTTTTCCTTTCGGTACGGGGAGCCTTGGTAGCTGTCGTACGAATAGTCAACTAATCGTTTGCTGCCTGGCCGTCGGATGCCGTGTCGGTGCCGTCGGCAGACTGAGCATCGGCGCCGTCGGCAGACTGGGCGTCGGTGCCGTCGGCAGTATCGGTGCCGTCGGTACCCTCGCCGTCCTTGGAGTCTGTGGACTCCTTCTTGGGAACGGTAATGGTCACGCGCGCCACGCCCGATGTCTTGGTGTCATAGCGAACCTTTTCACCGTTCTTGGTAACCGTGACATCGGAGGGCTTGGACGTGGTGATCTCGATCGAGGACTCAGGCGTGTACTCCTGCTCAAAGGGACCGGTCGCCTGGGCGCCGTAGACCGATTTGCCGTCGACCTTGACCTCAATCCAGGCGGTCTTGCCCTTGGCAACGGAAACCTTGACCTTGATGACCTCGTCCTCTTCCTTTTTTACCGTCGCCTTGGTGGCATCGGAATCGGCAGAATCCGTCGCATCGTCGGTGCCTTCATCCTCGTCAACGGATTCGGTCTTCTTGGAAGACTTCTTGGTCGTCGTCTTAGTGGCCGCGGGCGTCTCGGGCGTCGGCTCGGGTGCAGAAGAGCCGCAGCCACGCAGGAGGAACACGATGAGCAAAATCAGCAAAAGTGCCACGGCACCGATGCCGACGTAGATGATGCGCGGATCGAGACCATTGTTCTGAGGAGCACGTCCACCGCCGCGTCCGCGATTGGAGCCGCCACGGCCATTCCCCTGCGGCATACGGCCGCGACCGCTATCGGGACGACCACGATAGCCGCCCTGGCGCTGCGAGCCACGCTGGCCCGAACGCGGCGCAAGCTCACCACGGTTCTGATAGCCACGCTGGTCAGAGCGAGGCGCCGAAGAGCGCTGCCCGTAAGGCTGCGATTGGGAACGGAGGCGCGGCGTCACCTGCGTGGTATCGGCGTCGGCATATCCACCGCGGGAACGCCCGGAAGAAACTCCGCGATAACCACGACCGGAGTAGGCTCCGTCGCCGTAACCGGCGCGAGGATCGCGACTCAACCCGCGAGCGGCGGGAAGCGCACGGTCATCCGGCATGGGCGTACTGCGAAAGCGATCTCGCTGAGAACGAATCTCCTCGCTAGAGCCCGTCTCGGTGATATAACCAGCCTGCGGAGGACGCTGGCCGTACCGCGTCGAGCGTCCTCCCTGAACCATCAGAAAGCGTCCGTTATCGACCGACGAACGCGAGTTAACGTAGCCGGCAGCATCCTGAAAACGACCGCCCTGCTGCGAGGTCTCGCGTTCATATGCCATGAGGTCTTCAAAATAAGCATTGACGACCTCGCGCGGATTAAGGCCCAAAAAGCGAGCATAGCTCGAAATCATGCCCTGCGCATAGCCGCGCGGCGGCATCGAAGCAAAGTTACCGGTCTCGAAAAACTCGATGATCTGCGGCCTGATTTTGATGGTGTTGGCGACCTGCTGGATGGAAAGGCCCATCCGGCGACGCTGCTCGAGCAGCATGTCACCAAAGCGTGCAGCCATCAGAATCCTCCAAACTCACGATCTTCACGTGCCATCTCGGCGTCGACAGACTCCAGCGCGGCGAGCCCTTCCTCGTCCAGCAGGACCTCGCGCGGCTTGGAACCGTCGGGCGGGCCGACGACACCCTTTTCTTCCAGCATGTCCATAATACGCCCGGCGCGCGCATAGCCAACCTTGAGGCGGCGTTGCAGGCCAGATGTGGAGCCCAGCTGCGATTCCACCACAATATGGGCGGCTTCCCAGATAAGCGGGTCGTCATCTTGCGGCTCGGCAACGCCCGTGCGAACAATGCCGCCACCAGCCATAGACATGGAAGCGGGCGCCACGGCAGACAGAATCTCCTCGTGATAGTCGGGCTCGCTTTGCGACTTAACGAACTCGACGATCTCGTTGATCTCGTCGTCCGAGACAAAGCAGCCCTGGATACGGCGGGGCTTGCCCCAGTCGACCTTGGAGAACAGCATGTCGCCCAAACCGGTGAGCTTTTCGGCGCCCATCTGGTCGATAATGACGCGGGAATCGATGCCCGTAGCCACGTTAAAGGCGATACGGTTGGTTATGTTGGCCTTAATAAGACCCGTCACCACGTTGGAGCTGGGGCGCTGCGTAGCCACGATAAGGTGGATACCGGCGGCACGGCCCAGCTGGGCGATACGGACGATCGAGGCCTCGACATCCTTGCCGGCGACCATCATCAGGTCCGAAAGCTCGTCGATGATGATGACCAGATAGGGCATCTTTTGCGGCGGATTATCGTAGTGTTCAAACTCGCCGGCTGCCTGCTTTTCGTTATACGTCGAGATCTTTCGAACATTAAGGCGCTCGAAGACCTTCAGGCGACGCTCCATCTCGGACACGGCCCACTGCAGCGCACTGGCCGCCTGCTTGGGCTCGGTCACCACGGGCACGTAGAGATGCGGCAGGCCGTTATAGCCCGCAAGCTCGACGCGCTTGGGGTCGACCATGATCAGGCGAACGTCCTCGGGAAGAGCGCGCATGAGCAAGGTCGTGATGATGGAGTTGATCATGACCGACTTACCCGAACCGGTGGTACCGGCGATCAGCAAGTGGGGCATCTTGGCGAGGTCGGCGACAACCGGCGTGCCCTCGGCATCGCGACCGATGGCAAGCTCGAGCGGACCGCCCTTCACATAGGGAAGCACGTCGCCCAGGTTGACGTTCTGACGCTTTCGATTGGGAATCTCGATACCAACGAGCGAGGTGCCGGGAATCGGCGCAAAAATACGCACAGACTGGGCGGCAAGCGAAAGCGCGATATCGTCCTCGAGGCTCGAGATCTTGCTCACGCGCTCGCCCTCACCGGGCTGCAGCTTAAAGGTCGTGACCGTGGGGCCGGCAATCCAGCCGACAACGCGGGCGCTACGGCCAAACTCAAGCAAGGTGGACTGCAACGACTCGGCAGTCTGTTCCAGCTCCTTATCAGAAGACGCGGAGGACGCCGACTGCGGATTGGCATGAAGGATTTCGAGCGGCGGGAGCTTGAGGCCATCCTCTTGTTCGCCATCGGCATCGGCAACGGTGCCATCCGCTCCCCCATCGCCGGCTGCAACAGGAGCAGCGGAAGCCGTAGAGCTGGAGGCATCGGCAACCTTGGGATGCTTAAGGAAATCGGGGATCTGCGGAGCTGCCGAAACGGGGTTCACGGCAAACGGCGGCTCTGACTCGTCAGCCTTGTCCGGATCGTCTTCCATCGAAAACTGTCCGGTGACCTGTCCTGCCTTGGAACGGCGACGCGGCAGCAAGATTGTCTTGGCGGTCTCGAGCGGAGTCTCGTCGTCCTCGTCATCGCCCTCGGTGAGTTCGATTTCGCTATCGGACCAAGACGGGTCGGGCTCGCTCGTGTTGAGCTTGGGAGCGGCCTTGCCCTTCTTGGCATGACGGTGCGGCAGCAGCGTGGTCTTGGCGCGCTCCGCCTCCACGGCCTCGGACACGTCGACAAACGGGTCATCGTCCTCGTCGTCATCCAAAACAGGATCAACATCGCCACCTATGACCGTGGTCACGGCGGCATCAGTACCCTTCTGACGCAGAATACTCAGGTGCGGACGGGCAACGCCGGGTACCGACAGGGCCTCTTCATCGCCCCACGGACTCGCATTGACATCAGCACGACGACGCTCGGCAAAATCGGCAGCGCGATCGCGTGCGGAGCGCAAAACGCCGCCAACCGAAAAGCCGATAATGACCAGGCCAACGACGACAAGCCCCAGCAAGACAACCATGGCAATAGGTTTGCCCAGGGCGTTTTGCAGGGTACTTGCGATAAAGGCGCCAATGTAGCCGCCCGACGCGGAAAGGTTCTGCGGCGTAAACATAAGGTCGCACGAGTCGGTCGTACCCGGCACCATCAGCGACAGGATGGAAACAATGGCCACAAAGACCACGGCACCGCCCGCAACCGAGCGAATGTTGAGCGGCGAGTCCTCACCCAAAAAGAGTGTGGCGGCAAACAGCAAGATGACGATCGGCAGCACGTAGGCGCCCAGGCCAAAGCCAAGATGGTAGAAACCGGCAACCGCAGCTGTCACGGGTGCCGTTGCCGGGGAAATCACGGCAATGAAGGACGCAATCGCCAAAACGGCAATGACCACGCCGGCGATATCGCGATTGGCCGAAGGCTCGACCAGGGGCTCGAACTCATCGAACTCGGACTCGTGGCCCTTATTGGCACGCAGATGGGAACCGGCACCCTTAGCAGATGCCGGTTGGTTGTTGGCCTTATTGCCTTTGGCGTTTTGTGCAGATCCGCGCGCCAAACTAAACCTCCATGACGACCGGGATGATCATCGGACGAGTGCGCGTACGGCTCCAGATAAAGTTGGAGAGCGAGTCACGCACGGCCTTGCGAATGGCGTCGGAACCGCTGCTGGTGAAGCTGAACTTGCCCTTCTCGATCGTCTTCATAATGGATGCGGAGGCATCCTCGGAGAACTGGTCGTCGATGGCAAACGAGACGCCGCGGCCCGAGAACTCGATGGCCTCGATCTTCTTGTGCTTGAGCGAGACGATGGCAACAGCGGTAACCATACCGTCGTTGGCGAGCTTCTGACGATCGCGCAGGACGATGGGGTCGGTATCGCCGATACGCAGGCCGTCGACGTAGACGACGCCGGACTCGACGGGCGTACCGCGTTTGACGATACCGCCGCGCATCTCGAGCGTATCGCCGTTATCGAGGATAAAGATATGATCGTCCTTGATGCCCATCTTGCGAGCCAGCTGGGCATGGGCGCGCAGATGCACGGCCTCGCCGTGAACCGGCATAAAGTAGGTGGGCTTGGCCATGGCCATCAGGAGCTTGAGCTCCTCCTGGCTGCCGTGGCCCGAGACATGAACGAGTGCGCGATTCTTATCCCACACGTCGCAGCCAAGCTTGGCCAGGCTGTTGACGACCTGCTGGACGGCCTTCTCGTTGCCGGGAACAGGAGTTGCCGAGAGGATAACGGTATCGCCCTCGTGGATAGAAAGCGTCTTGTGCTCGCCGTTGGCCATGCGGGACAGCGCAGACAGAGGCTCGCCCTGCGAACCGGTGCACATGACGACGATCTTGTCGTCGGGCAGGTTATCGATATCGAAGGCATCGATGATATCGGCATCGTCGATGTTGAGGTAACCGAGCTCGCGCGCCACGCGGGTGTTGGTGAGCATGGAGCGACCGGTCACGACGACCTTGCGGCCGCACTTGCGGGCGGCGTCGCAGATCTGCTGCAGGCGATGGATGTGGCTGGCGAACGATGCGATGATGACACGGCCCTTCGCCTGAGCGATGATGCGCTGAAGCT
>URMR01000084.1 GCA_900548935.1 uncultured Collinsella sp. | reverse complement strand
CAACTCCGGCTTCCTCAACGGCATGACCGTCAAGGAGGCCATCCCCGCCATGAAGCAGTACGCCATCGACCAGGGCTGGGGCCACGAAAAGGTCAACTACAAGCTGCGCGACTGGGTCTTCTCCCGCCAGCGCTACTGGGGCGAGCCCATTCCGATGATCTCCTGCCCCAAGTGCGGCTGGGTGCCCGTGCCCGAGGATCAGCTGCCGGTGACGCTGCCCGAGAACCTGGACCTGGGCGCCGGCGAGACCCTCGCCGAGTGCAAGGACTTCTATGAGACCACCTGCCCGGTCTGCGGTCGCCCGGCCAAGCGCGAGACCGATACCATGGACACCTTCACCTGCTCCAGCTGGTATTACCTGCGCTATACCGACCCGCACAACACCGAGCTGCCCTTCTCCCACGAGGCGGCCGACCGTTGGATGCCCGTCGATAATTACATCGGCGGCATCGAGCACGCCATTCTGCACCTGCTCTACAGTCGCTTCTTTACCAAGGCGCTGCGCGACCTGGGCCTGCTGAGCGTTGACGAGCCCTTTACCAACCTGCTGTGCCAGGGCATGGTCAAGGACGAGAACGGCGACACCATGTCCAAGTCAAAGGGCAACGTCGTACCTCCTTCGAGCGTGATCGAGCCCTATGGTGCCGATACCATGCGCTTGGCGATTCTCTTCATCGCTCCGCCCGAGAAAGACTTCGACTGGGATCCCAAGGCCGTGGCGGGCGCCAATCGCTTTATCAAGCGCGCCTGGCGTATCGTGTGGCAGCTCGTCCAGTCGGGTGACGCCAGCGTGGCTTTCGACAAGTCCGTGCTCGACGAGGTCGCGATGAAGCTGTACCGCGAGCGTCACCGCACCATCGCCAAGTGCACCGAGGACTTCGATCGCGGCCAGTTCAACACCGCGATCTCTGCCGTCATGGAGCTCGTCAACGCGGCGAGCGCTTATCTCAACGCCACCGAGGGTGCTGACCGCGACAAGGCCCTGTGCTACGGCGTGGCCAAGGACATCGTGAGCGTTCTGGCGCCCATCTGCCCGTTCTGGGCCGACGAGCTGTGGCACGAGGCACTCGGCTGCGAGGGCAACGCCTACACCGCCGCCTGGCCCGAGTTTGACCTGGCCGAGTCCATCGAGGACACGGTGCAGATTGTCGTCCAGGTGCTCGGCAAGGTCCGTGGCCGCATTGACGTGGCCCGCGATGCCTCCAACGAGGAAATGCAGGCTGCCGCCGAGGCTGCCGTTGCCAAGTGGACCGAGGGCAAGACGGTCGTCAAGGCCATCTGCGTGCCCGGCAAGCTGGTCAACCTGGTGGTTAAGTAAACCTCGCGCACATAGTTGACGCACAAAAGACGAGGGACGATCCGGCCGGGTCGTCCCTCGTCTTGTGTTATATGCCCTGCTTGACTTGTGCCGAGCGTCACCCTCTACGGAATATGTACCAAGTCCCTAAAGTAGACGTTGCCGCTTTGCTCCTCAAACATCCAGATGTTGAGGTAGATGTCGTTGAGGTCGTTGTTCACGTCAAAGTCCGGATCGTCGAAGGTGCCTACAAAGGTGAGCATCGCGGTCGCTTCTTCGCCTGCGGCGACGGGCTGGCGCATGTGCACGTCGCGGATGACACCGTTGACGTAGGCATAAGCATCAACATCGCCAAACATCATGTCGACATCGGTGTTGTTTGTCACCGCAAAGACCAACACGGCGTCGCCGTAGCCATCTGTGTCCTTGCCCACGCAGGTAACATGGATGTTTTCGTCTGCCTCTAGGTCGATGGGGAACTGTTCTTGAGGGTCGGGACCTAAGCCCTGGGGGTCGACTATGTCTTCGTCTATTTTGTCGAAACGCTCCGTGGGCGCCGCTTTCTCGATGGCTTTGGTGCTGCCGAGATCCGGCTCGCATGGTCCGGTGCTGCCATCGACGTTGCCGCAGCCCGCCAGAGCGAACGAGCAGGCAATGACGACGAGCGCGGTCGCGCAGAGGGTGCCTAGGCGTTCCATGGATCCTCCTTGCCGTAGAGATACTGGAAGGTTGTGCGGTCAATGCGTGCGGCAGGCTTTGTCGCTGCAGAATGCCTCTCAGCTCTAGTTTGGCCGATGTGCGTTCAGGAATGGAATGCCCATAGGGCCCGATTCGGTCGGCGCGCTGGGACGCATGGCCCGTTTTGGGGGTTTTGGGTGGGCGCCGCGCAGGAGTCCTTGCCAAATTGTTCTGTTCTTGTGGAGATGCTGTGGGCGCGCTGACCTGCGAATTTCCGTTGCGCTTGCACGCTTTCGCAGGTATTGGTATAGTTTGCTTGCAAATGAAGTTGTAATTGAAAGAAGTGGGGTTTCGGCCCCGCTTCTTTTTTGTATAGATGGAGGTGCCGCAATGGTCAAGACCAAGACCGAGCAGGCGATCATCGACGCGCTCGAGGCCGTCGCTCCCCAGCACGATGTCGATATTGTCGACGTTGAGCTCGTGGGCGCCACTAAGGCCCCCTGCGTGCGTGTGCGTATCGAGGGTGCCGAGGGTCAGAGCCTGTCGCTCAACGATGTCACGGCCAATACCAAGTGGGTCGGCGACGTGATCGAGGAGCTCGACCCCATTTCTTCGAGCTACACGCTCGAGGTGTCGAGCCCGGGTATGGCGCGCCCGCTGCGCCGCCCGCGCGACTTTGCCCGCTTTGTGGGCGAGGACTGTGAGCTCACCTCCACCGCCACCGAGGGCCGTCGCAAGTACTCCGGCAAGATTGCCGCCGTGACCGAGACGAATGTGACCCTCGAGCTCGAGGACGGCGAGTCCGTCACCCTCGATTTCTGTGATGTTAAAAAGTGCAAGTTGAAGCCCACCTACGACTTCAAGCCCGCGAAGGAAGGAAACTAACATGGCAGCATCCGACATGATGTCCGCCCTGATGGAGCTTTGCCAGGATAAGCACATCGACCAGCTCTACCTGATCGACCGCCTGGAGCAGTCGCTCGCCAAGAGCTACGCCGAGATCTTGCATCTTGACTGGGGCGCCAAGGTGACCATCGACCGCACCACCGGTAAGATTTACGTTTACCGCTTGGAGCCGATCGACGATTCCATGGACGAGGAGGGCAACTTCACCGAGTTCGAGGAGATTGACGTCACCCCCAAGAACACGAGCCGCATCGCCGCCCAGCACGCCAAGGCCGAGATCAACGCCATCGTGCGCAACTCCGCCCGCGAGCAGATCTACGAGGAGTTCTCCGGCCGCATCGGTGACCTCATCAGCGGTACCGTACTGCAGTCCACGCCCGACTTTACGATCGTCAAGATCCGCGATGGTGTCGAGGCCGAGCTGCCGCATTTTGACCAGCGCCGTTATGAGAACGAGCGCAACGAGCGTCCGATGGGCGAGCGCTACCTGCACAACCAGCACATCAAGGCCGTGATCATCGACGTCCGCGACCCCAACTCCAACCTGCAGCCGGTTCGCGGCGAGCACAGCCGTCCGCCGATCGTCATCTCCCGCACCCACCCCGAGCTCATGCGTCGTCTGTTTGAGCAGGAGGTGCCCGAGATCTATGAGGGCACCGTCCAGATCAAGTCGATCGCCCGCGAGCCCGGCCAGCGCTCCAAGGTCGCCGTCCATTCGCTCGACGACCGCCTGGATCCCGTGGGTGCCTGTGTCGGCCCCAAGGGCAGTCGCGTACGCGCCGTCGTGGGCGAGCTCCGCGGCGAGCGCGTCGACGTCATCCTGTGGGATGCCGATCCGGCCGTCTATGTCGCCAACGCCCTGTCGCCTGCCAAGGTCACCCGCGTCCTCATCGACGAGGAGAAGGCCTACGCTGGCGTCATCGTGCCCGACGACCAGCTGTCCCTCGCCATCGGCAAGGAGGGCCAGAACGCCCGCCTCGCCGCGCGCCTGACCGGCTGGCACATCGACATCAAGTCCGAGACCCTTGCCGCCGACATCCTCAAGAACGTCCCCGTTCACGAGGAGCCCGCCGCCGACCTGATCGGTGACGAGGAGGATGACGACGTCCGTCGCTGCGAGTACGTGTCCGAAGACGGCGTTCAGTGCCGCAACCAGGCCCGCCCCGGCTCCCGTTTCTGCGGTGTCCACGACACCGACGCCTTCGATGATGCGGAGGACCTGATCTAGCGCACGGTCGCGCCGGGCAGGTCCCGGTGCATCTCCCACGCTCGTTCAGTCTCTAGGCACCCAAGGTGCCAGAAAGGGTAGGTGAAGTCATATGGCAAAAGTCCGTGTGTCCACCCTGGCCAAAGAGTTCGGCATGACCTCCAAGGAACTGATGGGTCATCTCGCCGAAATGAAGATTCCCGCTAAGTCCGCTTCCTCCACCTTGGAGGACGCCTATGTCGCCATGGTCCGCAAGCAGCTTGCCTCGGTGATCGAGGCCCGCGCCCAGGAAGTCGAGGCCGCCAAGCAGGCCGAGGAGGAGGCAGCCGCCGCCGAGGAGGCAGCGCGCGCTGCCGAGGCCGAGCGTGAGCGCATCGCCGCCGAGAAGGCACGCGAGGAGGAGCGCCGCCAGTTCGCCGCCGCCCAGGCTGCCGAGGAGGCCGCCCGCGCCGAGGCCGAGGCTAAGAAGAAGGCCGAGCAGGAGCGCCTTGCCCGCGAGAAGGAGGAGGCTGCCCGCGAGGCCCAGCGCCGCGCCGTCCCCGCTTCCGACTCCGGTTCGCGCTTCCGTTCGCTGCTTGACCAGATCGCTGCACAGGAGACCGTGCTCAAGGAGAAGAAGGACGCCGAGGACAAGGCCAAGGCCGAGCGCGCCGCCGAGCGCGGTAACCGTCGTGGCGGCAACAACGACCGTCGCGGTGGCCGTCGCAACGATCGCAACGCCTCCGACAGCAACTCCGAGCGCAACGCCTCCGAGGGCCGTCCGCACAGCCATCGCACCAACGCCAGCAACAACGTCGCTGCCGGCATGGACTTCCCCAACCCCGATAAGCAGGGCAAGGGCAAGAAGCGCAAGGGCGGTCACGGCAACGATGAGGACCACTACAGCCGCATGGCGCGTGAGGCCGAGGAGTACAGCCGCGAGAAGGTGCTCGAGGAGGCCCGCGCCGCCGTCGAGGAGGCCTCTCGCGAGTCCACCGGTCGCCGCAAGAAGCGCAAGGAGAAGCGCGAGCGCGAGGCAGCAAAGGCTCAGGAGGAGCGCAAGATTGAGGAGGCGCTGGCCCAGGGCGTGAACCCCGAGGACCTCGACGCCATCAAGGTCTCCCAGGGCGTTACCGTCCAGGAGCTCGCCGAGGCGCTCGACGTTCCGGCCAACGACATCATCAAGCGCCTGTTCCTGCTGGGCACGCCGCTCACGATGACGCAGTCCATGTCCGACGACCTCGTCGAGCTCGTTGCCGACGACCTGGGCCGTCAGATCAAGATCATCACCCCCGAGGAGGAGAACACCTTCTCGTTCTACGACGATCCCGCCGACCTTAAGCCGCGCGCCCCGGTTGTCACCGTCATGGGTCACGTCGACCACGGCAAGACGAGCCTGCTCGACGCCATCCGTCACACCGGCGTCGCTGCCGGCGAGGCGGGCGGCATCACCCAGGCCATCGGCGCTTCGCAGGTCATGATCAACGACCGCAAGATCACCTTCATCGATACCCCGGGCCACGCCACCTTTACGGCCATGCGTGCCCGTGGCGCCAAGGTGACCGACATCGTCATCCTGATCGTCGCCGCTGACGACGGCGTCATGCCTCAGACCATCGAGTCCATCAACCACGCCAAGGCCGCCGGCGTTCCCATCGTCGTTGCCGTCAACAAGATCGATAAGCCGGGCGCCAACCCCGACCGCGTGCGCCAGGAGCTCACCGAGTACGGCATCATCCCCGAGGAGTGGGGCGGACAGAACATGTTCGTCAACATCTCGGCCAAGCAGAAGATCGGTATCGACGACCTGCTCGAAACCGTGCTGCTCCAGGCCGACGTGCTCGAGCTCAAGGCCAATCCCGACACCTTTGCCTCCGGTAACGTCCTCGAGGCTAAGCTCGACAAGGGCCGCGGTTCGGTTGCCACGGTTCTCGTGACCCGCGGTACCCTGCACGTGGGCGATACGCTGGTCGCCGGCCTTACCTACGGCCGCGTTCGCGCCATGCTCGACCCCAAGGGCAACGCCGTCACCGAGGCCGGCCCCTCCGACGCCGTCGAGATTCTGGGCCTGCAGTCCGTGCCCAACGCCGGTGACGAGTTCCGCGTGTTCGAGGACGAGCGCGAGGCTCGCGCCCTGGCCGATGAGCGTTCGCTCAAGGCCCGTATCGAGGAGCAGAGCCGCGTGAAGCACGTCACGCTCGAGAACCTCTTCGAGACCATCGCCGACGCCGAGGTCAAGGAGCTCAACCTGATCATCAAGGCCGACGTCCAGGGCTCCATCGAGGCCCTTCAGGACTCGCTCGACAAGATAGATCAGTCCGAGGTCCGCATCAACACGATTCACTCCGCCGTCGGTGCCATCAACGAGACCGACGTCGTCCTGGCCGACGCCTCCAACGCCATCATCATCGGCTTTGGCGTGCGTCCCGACGGCAAGGCCCGCTCTGCCGCCGAGCGTGAAGGCGTCGAGATCCGTTGCTACGACGTTATCTACAAGTGCCTCGAGGAGCTCGACGCCGCCCGTATCGGCATGCTCAAGCCCACCGAGGTCGAGGTCTCCACGGGTACCGCGACCGTCCTGGACACCTTCAAGGTGCCCAAAGTCGGTATCGCCGCCGGTGTCCGCGTCGAGGAGGGCGAGATCGCCGCGACCGATTCCGTGCGCCTGGTGCGTGACGGCATTGTGGTCTTCAACGGTAAGATCGCCTCGATGCGCCACTACAAGGACGAGGCCAAGAGCCTCAAGAGCGGTTCCGAGGGCGGCATTGGCCTGGAGAACTTCCAGGACATCAAGCCCGGCGATCAGATCGAGGGTTATCGCATCGACCAGGTTGCCCGTACCGAGTAGGGGGTAGCACTATGAAGCAAACGCAGGCAACCCGCCGTTTGGGCGAGCAGCTCCGCGAGAAGCTCGGTTATATCCTGCTCTTTGAGGTTTCCGATCCGCGTCTCGACCTGGTCACCCTGACCGCGGTCGAGGTCGCGGTGGACCGTTCGTTCGCGCGCGTGTACGTGTCGTGCGATGCGAGCCGCTACGATGAGGTCATGGAGGCGCTCGCCAGCGCCAAGGGCCGTATTCGCAGCCTGTTGGCTCGCTCGCTCGATTGGCGCGTTACGCCCGAGCTCGATTTTCGCATCGATCGCTCGACCGATGAGGCCGAGCGCATCACGCGTGCGCTGGAGAACGTTCCGGCCACGCTTGCGATCGAAAAGGACGAGGACGGCTACCCCATAGCGGATGCCGCCCAGGAGGCAGCTTTAGATGACTAATTCCGCCGATCTCGCCTCGTGCGAGTCTGCAGATATTAAACGACGCATCCTCGAGCTCATCGAGGGTGCGTCCTCCATTGCGATCTCGGGTCACACCTCTCCCGACGGCGATGCCTTGGGCTCCGTGTTGGGCCTGGGCCTTTCGCTTATGAAGGTGTTCCCCGATAAGGACATCGCCCTGCTGCTGGCAGACGACGATCCCGTTCCGCGCATCTACCGTTTTATGGAGGGCGCCGATCTGCTGGTGCCGGCATCTACATACACCGGCAACCCGGACCTGTTCATCTCGGTGGACGTACCGGTCGTCGAGCGCCTCAATAATTCCGCCGAGGTGCTTCGTCGCTCCAAGCATGTGGTGTGCTTCGATCATCATCCGGCGCGCGAGGAGTTTGCCGAGCTGAGCCTGAGGCGCGTCGATGCCGCGGCCTGCGCCATGATCATCGACCGTTTCTTGGACAATTGCGGCATTGTCGCACGTGATGGCGTTGCGACCTGCCTGCTGTGTGGCTTGGTTACCGATACCGGCCGTTTTCAGTACCAAAACGCCGATGCCGCCGCGTTCCATGCGGCCTCGCGACTGGTTGCCCACGGTGCCGATCCGGCGCGTGTGGCACTCGAG
>URMR01000083.1 GCA_900548935.1 uncultured Collinsella sp. | reverse complement strand
ATGGCAGGTTCCTGCGTTTTATTCAAACCTTGCCAACATGGCGCAGCGACCCTTTACAATAGGTGCCGTCCAACGGACGCATTCGAAAGCTTCCGCGCAGCGCTCGCCCGCCGCGCGTGAAAGGATATATTGCCCCATGTCTTCAACCCTTCCCGCTCCCATCGATAAGCTCGCCATCGTCGTCGTTACGTACAAGCGCCAGGAACTCCTGGCCAACTTGTTCGACTCTATGACCGAGCTCACGGCAACGCCCTGGCGCATCGTGATTGTCGATAACGAGAATTCACGCGAGACCGAGGCCATGTGCACCGCATTCAACGAGCGCCTGGCCAACCTGTGGGGCATCGACACCGAGAAACCTGACGCACAGGGCGGCACCGACCGCGTTATCTACGCGCCGCAGCTTGAAAACGGTGGCGGCGCGGGCGGCTTCTCCGCAGGCACTAAATGCGCCTACGACCTGGGCGCCCAGTGGTTCTGGGTGATGGACGACGACGTGCTCGTCATCCCCGAAGGCATCGAGCGTCTTGCCAAGTGGACCGACCGCTACGATGTCATCCAGGGTTCGCGCCTGGACTTTGACGGCGGCGCCTTCTTTTGGCAGTACCAGCTTATCCTTTCGCTCGGCATTCCCAACCCTGTCGCCAAGTGGGACCTGGGACCCGAGGGCTACCGCGCCATGAACCAGCTGTGCTTTGAAGGCGGCCTGTTCTCCCGTCGCGTAGTCGATAAGATCGGCCTGCCCGATGCACGCTTTTTCATCTACGGCGACGATGCCTGCTACGGCTATGTTGCGAGCCAGCACTTCCCCGCCGCCGTGGTTGCCGACGTGGTGCTCAAGCGCGCCCGCGCCGTCTCCAACTGGGACATCGCCGGCAAACGCCAGCTCAACTCCACGAGCGACACCAACCGCTACTACATCATGCGCAATCGCGGCTTTTTGGCCCGCTACATGCAGATTTACGGCGACTACCGCCCCATTCTGTTCCGCCTGGGCAACGCCGCGACCTTCTGCAAGGAATTCATTCGCCTGGCTGCAGTCGATAAGTGCTTTAAGACCGGCATTCCGGCGCTGCGCCGCGGCATGAAGGACGCCCGCAAGATCATCAAGGACCCCGACTGGAAGCCCATGCCGCCCATGAAGGACGCAGAGTAGCGGGCACCCCTGCAGCATCGCCTGCCCCTACAACCGCTGGCACACCGCAGCCACGTGTCGCCCGTCAAACCCAAACCCCCAGCGCATACGGCCCACACCGGGTCGCGGTACACGAATTTTGTCGATGCCGTCGCGCTCTAAGTCGAGCAGTGCCTGAACGGCCAGCAGCTCCAGGCCCAGCTCGTCCACACCGGGGTCGTACATCATGTTGATCGTTATCAGCGGGCGCTCGTCGAGCATGCCGATCATGTCCGCCACGTCAAACACAGCGCCCGTAGGAAAAACCTGGATGTCCCAGCGATCCGCGCCGCGCTTTCGCCTCGAGGCAGGATTGGCATAGCCCGGCAAGCCAAAGCAGAGTCCCTGCAAGAGCAGGTGATATGGCAGTGCCGCATCTGGGTTGGTCGCACCGATTTCCGCATCTCCCAGAATGCGGTCTAGTGCCTGTCTCACCGCGCCCTCGTCCCCACGGCACAACCCGTCTCGAAACGCATCGACGTCCCGAATGTCTTCGGCAGCACACTCAAACCACTCAATAATCACTAGACGCAAGGCCTGGCGAAGCTCGTTATTGGGCAATCGCAAAGCACGGAAGCGATCGCCATGCTCTGGCTCCTCAGTCATATCCGTCGTGAGAAAACCGGACAAATACAGCTCAGTCCACAGGCCGTCGTCAGACGAGGCCTCTGGCCCCGCAGCGCCCAAACAAAGCAGGACATCAACGCACCCATGGGCCTCGAGCAAATCAAACAAGACCGAAAGGCGGTCGAGATTCCACCCGGCAACTACCCTACTCAGGCAATCAGCATACCCATACAGATCGGTTCGCACAGGCGCCGTGCAGCCCCGGTCCAGAAAACCGATCACACGCGCCGGGCTCGAGCAATAGGCCCTGCCAAACCGATATCCCTCGAGCCATTCACGCGCATCATCCAGGTATTCCTCGCGTCCAGCATGACTCAACAGAGCCTCGACCTCGGCATCCGAAAAGCTGAACCAACGGTCGCACCACGTCGAGAGCGGCGTCGAAAGACAATACGAGCAACTGCACGAAGAAAGCGCCGCTTCAGCAGGACCGGGATGCTCCCCCATCAGACACGTCAGCCGCAACGAATCGCGCGTAGAGGCAACGGCGTCGAACAGCACACGGTCAAGCAGCTCCGCCGGACCGGCGTCGGAAGCACCCCTCGCGCTCGCACGGCGCGACCATGCCGCGTCGTACCCATCAACGAGCAATACGACCTGTTCATCGCAGGCCATCTCCAGTAGCTCAATGAGCACACCAAGCACCGAGGCAACCTCGGCCTCGCTTGCCACGCCACGCGCAACACGTTCGATGTGACGCACCTTATCTCGAGCTAAATCCGGAGCCTCCAAGAGCGCCAACAGGCGAGTGCACTCGTCCGAAAGAGCATCGCGCACGACGTCGGCAACAGCGGTGCCACGCCTCGCAGCGCCAGAAAAGTCCAGCGATATCACCGGATAGCAAGCGTACTCGTCCCGATAGTGCCCGCCATCCGTATCCCAAATCTGAGCACCGGCAAACAAGCTCCGACCGGCGCGACCGACTACGGGACGTTCCAGAAAAGCCTTGAGCATCGACAAGTTCATGCTCTTGCCAAAACCCTCGGGTCGGCAGCACACCATAACGGACGCATCGCAATCCAGCACATCGGCAATAAACATGGTCTTGTCGACCAGTGTGCAGCAACCAAGAGCCTCCGCATAGTCGTGCATGCCGATGGGCAAAACCACATCGTCGGTACAGCCGATTAGACGCACGCCAAAGCCGGCAGCACAACCATTATTTGCCTGTTCAGACACCAAAAGTTCCCCCTAAATCGCAGCATGATGCCAATTGTAATGACCGCATCGCATGTACCGATGTCGCCGCGCGAACATATCGGGCAACGGTAGTCACAAGAGGTGTGAGGGGGCACAACTAATCGTTGCACAACAAAACAGGGTCCGATGCAGCAGCACCGGACCCCGTCCCAACTCTTTAGTTATCTGACAGCCGAGAGGCTACTCCCCAGAACCGTCCTCACCAGCAGCCTTATTCTGCTGATCGAGCTTATGCTTGCCACTCACAATAGACGTGGCACCCAGCGTGGCCAAGCTTGCGCTGGCAAGGCTCGCCATAACGATGAGGTCGCCCGTCCTGGGCATGTTACCGCCCAAGGCCTTGGTCGTGTTTGGTGTGGCAGTCGTCATGGTGGTCGTACCGCTGCCCTTGTCACCGGTCTTCTGAACATCGGCGTCGGACTGTTTCGCGCCCGCACCGGCGGAAGCATCGGCAGCACCGTTGGCATTGGAGCCGGAACCCTGCTCAGACGTTCCCTCGTCAGAAGAAGAGCCGCCGTTGATGCCCGCCATCAAAGACGATCCAAGCATGGAGCCAAGCTGCTCGCCGGCAGAAGGCTTATTATCCGACGAGGAATCGCCGGCATTGGAGCCCTCGCTCGAACCACCCTCGGTAGCATCGGAGCCAGAACCGTTAGAGGACCCAGCACCGGCAGAGGAATCGCCAGCGCCGCTAGAAGCGTCCGCATCGGTAGAGCCAGAAGTCGAGCCGCCCTCAGCGCCGCCGGTATCAGAATTTGACGAATCACCAGAGGTATCACCGGAAGCAGTGCCACCAGACGCAGCCCCGCCGTTACCGGCATCATCGCTGCCCGCATCAGTCGTAGGCGCATCTGTATCGTTATCGGCGCCCGCACCGCCATCGGTACCAGGCGTCGGTGTGGCGGGAGCAGTGGGCGCCATGCTCGGACCGGGCGCCGGCGCGGGCTTGGGATCTGCAGGCGTTGCCGCGGCAGCCTCGTCCTCGGTAATGTAGACCAGGCAGTCCTTGAGCTCGTTCTTATAGCGATTCTTCCATCCCTCATGGTACTGAGGCTGACTCGAATACTTGCGCGCCACGTTATCAACCACGCTGTTGGAAAGCGCCGTCACAAATTCACGGTCGGTCATGCTGTTGGAAAGGTTTGCCCAACGGAAAAAGTCCTGGCAGCCACCGGTGCCGCACATATTGGTGATACTCCACACCATACCCTTGACGCAGTCAGCACGGCCGGAGATGTCAATGCCGAGAGCACTCTTGAGCCACGCCTCGGTCACCGCATAGTACGAGTTATACGCATAGGCATCCTGCAGAGCCGAAAACTCAGCAGGGTCGGTGCTATAAGCACCCTGGAAGGCTTCCTGCGCAATACGACCCAGCTCAGTGAGCTGGCCGTTCGCATACATGGGGTTGTTCGCGTTGGAAATCTCGCTGCCGCGATCGATCGCGGCCTTAAGCATGCCGTACTTAGCAGAATCGTAGTTGTAGACCTGCTTCATAAACGGAATGAGCGACCAACGACGGTCGAACTGGTAATAGCCCAGCGCGTTATAGCCGTCGCCATACGAAAAGCCCTGACTATAGTTGCCGTGGCTCTCGTATTTGGTGAAGTACTTCATCTCGGCGGTCACGTTGACAAACGAAACACCCTGAACCGACCTCAACACGCCCGAGAAGGACTGCTGGGTGTAAAGGCCCTTATCGATATCGGTGGCATCCGAGGCAACGCCCGGCGTGGGCTCCTCGGCAACAGCAGTCACAGGCGCGGCAACGGTGCCAAACGAAAGTGCCAACGTCAGGCCCGCGACAATTGCGGAATGCTTGGGCTGCATAGATCCTCCCTGCATTGGTATAGTTAAAGTGCAGTTTGCAAAGATGGATTCAGTATTACAGCTCCCCGTTTGTTGCACAACAACCCATCGGTAAACGGCAACAATCCTCCGCGAAATCTTAAGGAATTGCGCTCGGGCTACAGTTTGATATCGAAGTTGATCTCGGGGACGGCGGCTAAGTCGGCCAACGTCACGCCGTCGACATACTTTTCGATCACGTCGTCCAGACCGCGCCAAAACCTGACGGTCGAGCAAAGGTCGCTGCGGGTACAGCTGTTGTCGATGCCATCGCACGCCACCGGAGCCGTGCTGCCCTCGACGGCACGCAGGATGTCGCCGGCGCGCACCTCGGCCGGGTCCTTGGCCATCATATAGCCGCCGCCCTTACCGCGTACGCTCTTAAGCAGGCCCGCCTTCATAAGCGGACGAACCAGCTGCTCCAAATACTTTTGTGAGATATGCTCGCGGTCGGCGACCTCGCGCAGGGCAATCTTGCCCTCGGTGTCACCAAGCGCTGCGATATAGATCATCAGTCGGAGGGCATAGCGGCCCTTAGAAGAAATGAGCATACCTACCCTCCCGTTGTTCCTGGGACAAAAAGCCAGGAGTGTTTGTCCCAAATCTTATGCACGCGGGGCAAACAAACCTGATTATTATGTCCCGCATCTAAAAAGTCGAGTGGATTAGTCGGGTTTTCCCTTGACTAACGCCGAACCCATAGTAACTTTATTCCGAGAAGATTCCTAGGGTTTAGTACACCTATGAGTACACCATGTACAGAGAGGGACAGCATGAGCGCAAATCCGCTGCTTTCCATCGAAGGTCTGACCGCCTCCGTGGACGAGAAGACCATCCTCCGCAACGTCAACCTCAACGTCGCCGCCGGCGAGACCCACGTGCTGATGGGACCCAACGGTGCCGGCAAGTCCACCCTCGGCCACCTGGTCATGGGCGACCCCGTCTACACCGTCAACAACGGCCGCATCGTCTTTGACGGCCAGGACATCACCGAGCTCACCACCGACAAGCGCTCGCGCGCCGGCCTATTCCTTTCCTTCCAGGCACCGGTCGAAATTCCCGGCGTGCCCCTCTCCAGCTTCCTGCGCGCCAGCATCGCCGGCCGCCCCGGCCTGGAGATGAAGGGCAAGGAGTTCCGCCGTCGCGTCAAGGAGCTCGCGGCCGAGCTCAACATGGACACCGCCTACCTCAACCGCGAGCTGGGCGTAGGTTTCTCGGGCGGCGAGAAAAAGAAGGTCGAGATGCTCCAGCTTCTGCTGCTGCAGCCCAAGCTCGCCATCCTGGACGAGACTGACTCAGGCCTGGACGTCGACGCCCTGTCCACCGTCAGCCACGGCATGGACGCCTACCGCAAGAGCTGCGACGGCTCCATGCTCATCATCACGCATAACACGCGCATCCTGGAGCATCTGGATGTCGACAGCGTCCACGTTATGGTCAAGGGCCACATCGTGCGCGAGGACGATGCCTCGCTGATCCCTTGGATCGACAAGAACGGCTTTGAGACCTTCGAGCGCGAGGCCGCCGAGCAGCGCGCCCAGGCCGAGGCCGCCGCTGCCGAGCAGCAGGCGTAAAGGGGCAACGCAATGACCAAGAACCGCACCGAGGTCGCGGACATCGACCGCAGCCTCTACGACTTCACCTATGGCGAGGAGGGATTCGAGCGCCTCGACGCCGGCATCACGCCCGACATCGTGCGCGAGATCAGCGCAAAGAAGGACGAGCCGCAGTGGATGCTCGACCTGCGCTTAAAGTCCCTCGAGATTTTCAATCGTTTTCCCGACCCGACGTGGGGCCCCTCCATCGAGGGCCTGGACATGGACAACATCGTCACCTACGTCAAGCCCAACACCGACCAAAAGCACGACTGGGAGTCGGTGCCCGACGACATCAAGAGCACCTTTGAGCGCTTGGGCATCCCCGAGGCCGAGCGCAGCTACCTGGCGGGCGTCGGCGCGCAGTACGACTCCGAGCTCGTCTACCACAACATGCAGGACACCGCGTCCAAGATGGGCATCGTCTACTCCGGCATCGAGGAGGCCCTGCACGACCCGCAGTGGGAGCCGCTCATTCACGAGAAGTTTATGACGCTCATCCCGCCCACCGACCACAAGTTTGCGGCCCTGCACGGCGCCGTGTGGTCGGGCGGCTCGTTTGTCTACGTGCCCAAGGGCACCAAGCTCGATTTCCCGCTGCAGAGCTACTTCCGCCTCAACGCCAAGGGCGCCGGCCAGTTTGAGCACACGCTCATCATCGTTGAGGACGATGCCGACCTGCACTTTATCGAGGGCTGCTCCGCACCCAAGTACAACGTGGCCAACCTCCACGCCGGTGCTGTCGAGCTCTTTGTGGGCAAGCGTGCACACCTGCGCTACTCGACTATCGAGAACTGGTCCAAGAACATGTACAACCTCAACACCAAGCGTGCGCGCGTGGACGAGGACGGCGACATCGAGTGGATCAGCGGCTCCTTCGGCAGCCACGTGGGCTACCTCTACCCCATGAGCGTGCTCAACGGCCGTCGCGCCCGCTCGAGCTTTACCGGCATTACCTTCGCCGGCGCCGGCCAGAACCTCGACACCGGCTGCAAGGTCGTACTCAACGCGCCCGATACCTCGGCAACCGTCGAGACCAAGGGCATCTCCAAGAGCGGCGGCATCCAGACCTTCCGCAGCTCCATCGTTGCCACGCCCAAGGCCGAGGGCTCCAAGGCAACCGTGAGCTGCCAGTCGCTGATGCTCGACGACCAAAGCCGCTCCGATACCATCCCCGCCATGGACATCCGCGCCAAGAACGTCGACATCGGCCACGAAGCCACCATCGGCCGCATCGGCGACGACAAGGTGTTCTACCTGATGAGCCGCGGCATCTCGGAGGAAGAGGCCCGCACCATGATCGTAAACGGCTTTGCCAACCCGGTCTCCAAGGAGCTGCCGCTGGAGTACGCCGTCGAGATGAACAACCTGATCAAGCTCGAGATGGAAGGAGCGATCGGATAATGAAACAGACCACGAACACCGCTGTTACCACGCTCGAGCAGGTTAATGCGATGCCTGCCGCCACTTGGGGCTGGCTCAAGATGAACCAGACCAAGCTCGAGCTTTCGGACGAGCTTGCCGCCGCCCCCGCCGAGGCCGTTGAGGTTGAGGGCCTGGACGAGCAATTTGCTGGCGCTGCCGACGCCTTCGACGCCGCCATGGACGCCATGGCCGAGCGCTTCCCCGAGCGCCGTGCCTCCGCCCCCGGCGACGC
>URMR01000082.1 GCA_900548935.1 uncultured Collinsella sp. | reverse complement strand
CGCGCTCCAGCGCACCGGCCTCCTCGGTAGAAAGGTCGAGCGCCAAAGCACCGCAGCCCGCAAACAACGCATGCGCGCACTCGGCAGCAGCATCCACGCGATGGCGCTTGAGCTGCGAGCGCGCCACCGAAGCGGCAACGAGCTTGCGTGGAGCTTTGCCGGCGCACACGCGATCGAGCGCCTCGAGCAACAGCGCAGCACCCAGCCGCAGCGGATCGCAGCCAAAAGCCGACGCCACGGTGTTGTCCACAACCAACAGCGCGCGGGCATCGCGAGCCGCGCGACCCAGGGCGCGAAGATCGGGCACGCGCAGACCAAACCCGCCGATGGAGTTGACAAACCACCACAGGTGCGGCCCCTCGGCATCAAACGAAGCATCAAAGTTCTCGGACGCGGCGACAAACGCTGCAACCGACGGCTCACCCACCATAGCCACGTCGCAGGCATCAAAGCCGCTCGCAAACGTATCGGCAAAGTCATCGGCAAACGCAACCAGGCGGTCACCAGGACGCACGATCCCCAGCTGCGACAGCGCTGCCGGCACATGCGGGGCCGCAAGCAACCGCGCCTCACGCGCGCCGGCCCTCAAAGCCCAAGTCTCTTCTAGCTGCTGCACATCCACACGGCACCGTCCCTTCAAAACAAAAACCCACGATGCGGGTGTTCCCCGCATCGTGGGCAACGGCTGCAGTATAGCGCCGATATGCGACGAATCGCCTAGATCTTGAGCGTGTGATAGGTCACGCTCGCATCCGGGGCGTCAACGGTCACGCCATAGGCCTCAGGATAGATGCGCGTCGAGAACACGAGCGCGCCATCGTTCACAAACACCTCGACCGACGAGACATCGCCGACAATGCGCACGTTACGAACCTCGTCGACGGGCTCCCAACGCACGGTGCGACCGCAGCCGGCAGAAGCGCGACCTTCATCGGTAAATCGCATCTCAAAGCGCGCGGGCAGCTCGCGCTCAGCGGGCACAAACGCCAGCCTAAGCTCGCCATCAACGGTCGCGGTAAATGCGCCGTCGATACCGCTAGAAATAACGTCAAAGCAGGTATCGCCGGCAACCTCCAACGAGCCCTCCCCCACACGCACCGAGGCATAATGGTGCTCAATCTCACGCGCCGGTTGCTGCAGCACCACGCCGCCGTCACCGGCCGTAAGCTCGCGCGGCACCGTCATGCAGTGCTGCCAGCCGCACACCACGGTGGGTGCGTTGCCATAGGTCGGCTCATCGGGCATGCCCATCCAGCCGATCAGAATGTGGCGACCGTCCTCGGCCGTGAACTCCTGCGGAGCATAGAAGTCAAAACCGGCGTCCCAAAGGCGGAACTCGCCCAGCTCATAGGTACCGTCACCACCGGTAATGTCGCCCGTTACAGGCATGTAGCCAGCAGCGTATACGTTGCCGCGGTCCCAACGACCGCCCTCGAGCCCCTGAGGAGAGAAGGACAGGAACTTCACCGGCACACCGTCATCGGCCTTAAGCTCAAGATAACTCGGGCACTCCCACATAAAGCCGAAACGCTTGGGCGTAGACACACGGCTCTCGAGCTCCCAGCTCAGCATATCGGCCGAGCCATACACCAAGATCTCGCCCACATCGCGCCCGGCACCCTCGCCGTGCATGCCGCAAAATCGACTATCGACATGCGGACCATCCACGCGACGACGCGCGCCCAGCACCATATGGTAACGCCCATCGTCATCGCGCCACACCTTGGGATCGCGCACGTGGCAGGTCAAATCCTCGGGATAATCCTCGGACGCCAGCACCACACGCTTTTGACTGAACTCCCGACCGGCAAGGCCATCAACGCTCTCCACATAGACGGTATCGGCGCGGCGGCCAGTATTGACGTAGTCGTACGTGCCGTCCGCATCGGAAAGCTTAACGTTGCCTGTGTACAGCACGCGAATGCGGCCGTCTTCGGCAAGCGCGGAGCCCGAATACACGCCGTGACAATCGAACGGCTCGTCGGGCAGCAGCGGGGCGCCAACGTAGTCCCACGTCATAAGGTCGCGGCTCGTCGCATGACCCCAGGCCTTAACGCCGCCCTCGACATCAAACGGCGCATACTGAAAATAGGCATGGAACACGCCATCTGCCTGGCAAAGACCGTTGGGGTCGTTGAGCCAGCCCGCCGGCGGCATAATGTGGAAGTGCTGGCCATACGCGCCATGACCGCACTCAGAGGCGGCAGCGTCAACAGCGGCAACCAGCTTTGCGAGGTCGCGACCAAGTGCATTAGACATATCAAAGTCCTAACGGATCGAAAGTAACAAAGCGCCAGAGACCGGCACCAGATACGGGAAACGCCCGCGAGCATACAGCCCGCGGGCACCCCTCAATCAAAAGCTCTTAGGCCTGCTCGGAAGCCTTGGGCTCGTCCTTGTACAGGACAAACGAGACGGCAAAGGACACGACCGCGGCAACCGCGAACATGATTGCGTACTGCACGGGCTGGGCCAGGCACAGCAGGATACCAAAGATGCCGGTAACGCCCGTGCCGGAGGCGGCAAGCGAGGTGAGTGCGCAGACCAGGGCACCGCAACCGCCGCCGATGCAGCCGGCGATGAAGGGCTTAAAGAAGCGCAGGTTCACACCGAAGATGGCAGGCTCGGTAATGCCCATGAAGGCGGACAGGGCTGAAGGAAGCGCCAGGCCCTTGATCTTGGCATCGCGGGTCTTAAAGGCAACGGCGAGCGCGGCGCCACCCTGGGCGATATTGGCAGCGCTGGCGATGGGCAGCCAGTAGGTCACGCCATACTGGGCGAGCTGGCCCAGGTCGATGGCGGTGTACATCTGGTGGATACCGGTAACGACCGTGGGGGCATAGAACAGGCCGACGATAAAAGAACCGATGCCGAAGGGCAGGGTCAGCAGGGCCTGGATCAGACCGAGGATGGCGTTCTCGGCCCACACGAAGATGGGGCCGACGGCAACGAGCGTTACGAGCACGGTCACGAACACCGAGACGAGCGGGGTCACAAAGAGGTCGAACATCTCGGGAACGATCTTGTGGAGGCGCTTCTCGAGGAAGGCAAGAATGGCGCAGGCGATGACGATGGGGATCACGTGGCCCTGATAGCCAACCCACTCAAAGCTGTACACGCCGGGGATGACGGTGACCATGGCCTGCACGCCCTCGGAGGCAACCGTGTAGGCGCTCTGCAGCGAGGAGTTGATGAACGCACCGCCGACGACAGCACCCAGATACGGGTTGGCGCCAAAGGCCTTAGCGGCGGAGTAGCCGATCAGGATCTGCAGAATGCCAAAGGACGTGCCCGAGACCAGGTCGGCGATCTTGTAGATAAAGTTATTGGTGTCGAGCGCGATAAAGCCGTTGGAAGCCATAAAGTTGAGGGCGCTCATGATTCCCAGCAGTAGGCCCGAAGCCACGATGGCGGGAATAATGGGGACGAAGATATCGCCGAGCACCTTAATGGCGCGCATAAAGATATTCTGCTGCTGCGCCGCGGCCTCCTTGACCTCGGCCTTGGTGGCAGCCTCGACGCCGCTGAGCGCGATGAACTCTTCGTAGACCTTGTTGACGGTACCGGTGCCAAAAATAATCTGGAGCTGGCCTTGGGCCTCAAAGACGCCCTTGGCACCATCGACATTCTCGATGGCCTCCTTGTTAACCTTGGAATTATCGGCAATCACCAGGCGCAGGCGCGTGGCACAGTGCGCGGCCGAAACAACGTTGTCGGCGCCACCGATGTTGTCGAGCACCTCTTGGGCTGATTTGCGGTAGTCCATAACTTCCCTTTCCTCCAACGGGCGCATTTACACCCGGCCATCTTTGACACTTATACTGTAATCGTTTTCAGTTTGATATGACTGTAATCGTTTTCATAGTAGGGTGAACGGTAGGAAAAAGCCGGCGAATGGTAGTTTTGGGACAAAAAACGGGGGACTCAAAGGCGGGCAGGCACGATCAAGACCTAGACATTCATAAGCTGATGGCCGAGCTTGAGCGTCTTGAGACCGCTCTCCCCCTCCTCGCCATCGAGCGCGTTGAGCAGCATATTGGTCGCCTCGACGCCGCTGGTCAGGTAGCCGTAATGCACGGTGGGAATGCCGCCCGTCAGCGCGCGCAAAAATGCGTTGTCGCCAAAACCGCTCACGCGACGCACGCCCTCGCCCATGCCACGCACCTCGTCAAGAGCGCGCAGGGCGCCGGCAGCCATAGTGTCGGTCGCACACGCGATAAACGAAACATCGGGGGCATCGGCAAGCAGCTCGCGCGCAGCGCGATAGCCCGAGTCGAGCGTAAACGAGCCCAGGCGAATCAAGGCGGCATCGAGCGGGTTACCCGCGGCGCGCAAGCCGGCCTCAAAACCGCGACGGCGGTCATAACCGGCCGCGCGGTCCTCTTCGGTAACTCCGATGTAGGCGATCTTACCATCCACCCGACCCGCAAGCGCACGGCCGAGCTCAAAGGCAGCCTCGTAATCGTCGTGATAGACGCACGCCGCGCCCTCGACATGTTGGCCGATCAACACAATGGGCACGCGGCACGACTCAATCGCGCGACGGTGCTCGTCGGTGATCATGGTTGCCACCAGCACAATGCCATCAACCGGATGGTTTTGGAATAAATCGAGGAATTCGAGCTCACGATCGGCCGCGTTGTCGGTGTTGGCAAGCAGCATCTGGTAGCCACGGCGACCGAGCACCTGACCAATGCCGGCGGTAATGCGGCTCACGGATTCCGAGTTGATCTTAGGTACGATGACGCCGATGAGCTTGGTGGAACCGGTGCGCAGCGCGCGAGCCTGGCTGGATCGCACGTATCCGGTCAGCTCGATTGCCTGCTTAATGCGCTCGGCCTTGTCCGCCGAGATATATCCACCGTTGAGGTAGCGCGAGACGGCGGCGCTCGAAACGCCGGCCAGCTCGGCCACATCTTTCATCTTTACCACGAGTACCCCTGTCATTGAAATCGCTTTCACCATAATACCCGTGAACGCGCCCGGTGAATCAACTTCGCCTGCGCATGTCAGGCAAACGTCAGCGAGCGAGCAGCTGCCGTGGCGAGGTGCCGCGAAAGAGGAGCGAAGCGTACTTTATGTACGCGAGCGACGGTTTGAGCGGCAGATCGACCGGCAGATGCCCGCGCAGCATCGAGCGGTCCGGCGTTCGTTAGAACGCCGGAACATAGTTAGCCGTGATATTCACCGTTGTATTGGATCAACGTCAGGTCCTCCACGCCGTCGAACGCACGGATGGCGTCGGCATAGGGCATATCCACACCGTCAGAGAACACCTCGACGGCCATCTCGACCTTGTCGCCGCGCATCGTCTTGGACTTGACGATGAACTTGGTGCGCCCAAATGCACGCACGATGTCATCACCCGTGATCTGGCCCGTGTAGTGGATGACCATCATGTAAACGCGCGCCTTGTCCTGGTGGCTCGCAAAGCCGGCGATCATCACCACGATCACCACCGCCGTGAGCCCCACGAGCGCATACATGCCGGCGCCCGCCGTAATGCCCGTGGTAATGGCCCAAAAAAGATACAGCAGGTCGAGCGGGTCCTTGACCGCCGTACGATAGCGGACAATAGACAGAGCACCGACCATACCGAGCGAGATGACCACGTTCGTCGAGATCGCGAGCGTGACCATGCAGGTGAGCACGCACATGCCCACGAGCGTCACGGCAAAGCTGCGCGAATACACCACGCCGGTAAAAAAGCGCTTGTACACGTAATAGATCAGGATGCCCATGGCGAGCGCCACGAGCAGCGAAAGGCCGATCTTGGCAGGGTCGACCTGGCCAAACGCCTCCAAAACGGAGTTCTTAAAAAAGTCCCTGGTGCTCATGGTCTAAATATCCCCTCGGTTCCCAAAATCCGATTCCCAGTAGTTAAATCCGCGAAGGTAGGCGGTCTTGTCGTAGCACAGGCAGTACTTGGAGACCGCCGTAAGCTCGGCTGCGTCCGGCGGCACCATATCGCGCACCAGTTGCGGGCAAAACTCCGTAAACTTGACCTCCATCACTAGCTTGCCGGGCTCCAGGACCGGCAGCGCGGGCAGCGTCGCGTCAAAGATATCGAAGCTTCCCACCGCGGCACGCACGTTCATGTCAAACGTAATGCGCACGGTGCCCTCATCCATCACCCACGGCTCGCGCTCGTAGTCCACGATGGTCCTCGGGCGCATCACGTTGCAGATGCACTCAATGTAGAACTCGCGACAGAGCGGATAGGGGCTCCTCAGCAAAAAGTCGTAGTCGCCAGCCAGAATCTGCTCAAACTCGCCGCGCGTGAGCGGCGCGTCCTCCTTGTAGATCCAGCTGCCGTACTTCTTTTTTCGCTCGAGCTTAATCAACTTGTCGCTGCCGTTATAGATGCGCACGCGATACTTTTTGCGCATGAGAATACCGGCGTCTTTTTCCTCGTAGGCCGAGTTGCAGTAGTCGTCAAAATACAGGCTGCGAATGGTGTAACCACCCGCCCGTGCATGCTTGTCCAGCTTAAACACCGACGCCATGCGACAGGCAAGCGCAGCGTGCTCGCCCTCGTTAATGAGATATTTGAGCTCGTGGCGGTAACGCTCCTGCGTGGCACGCACAGGCGGGGCCGCCCAGCGCTCAAGCAGCGCGCTAGCCCTCCTCATACGTGTCCTCCACGACCTTACCGCCATCTTGCACGTAAAAACACTTCATGCCGTAGTGCTTGCCGTCGTCGGTTACATAGTAGTCAAACGCATCTTGCGTATGGCCGTCGGAGTTGGCGGCACGCACGCGAACAAAATACTGGCCGGTATCGGGCGCATCGCAGGTCACCTCGGGAAGCAGCACGTCCTCGGCCTTAAAGACCACGTCGCTTATGGCATAGTCGCGCGCAAGCTCTACGGTGTAGCGAATGTCGCGCGCCTCAAAGTCGTAGGACGCATCCCAATTAATATGCAGCTTACCGTAATCGATCTGCGGCACGCCGATGTAGAACGGCATGGGCTTTTTAAAACTCTCGCGAAAGCTCTTGTAGTTCTCCTCGATCTCGGAGGGAATCGCCGCGGCGATCTGCTCGTATTGGTCCTTGGTGACAGGCAGATTGTCGATATCGGGCGAAGCAAAGACCAGGGATTCAGTCACCTCGCGGTAGTGTTTGATCATCTTGGTCAGGCGAGTCTCGGTCAAATACGAGCGCAAGTCCTTGACGGCACAGTCGAGTTCGCTGCGGAACGACTTGCTGCGCAACGCGCGGTTAAACAGCACGTTGCCCCAGTAGTTGCTTGCACCGCGCTCCCAGCTCGCGTAGTCCGAAAACCCGGCAAGAGAAAGCTCCAGCTTACGCAGCATGCCGTCGTTATCCCAATCCAGGATATACCAGACCTTGGAGTTAAGCGGGCTGTACAGATAACAGTTACGGTTCTGCGTATCGCAGTTGCCCGTAAGGATCTGAAACGCCATCCAATAGACCAGGTTCTCGGTATCAAAGTAGGTGTCGAGCACGTCGTCGATCTTTTGCGATTCGTCGTTGAGCGCATCGAGCATCTCGATGAGCTTGGTGTGGTCCGAATCGCCCTTAATCTCGAGCATGCCCTCAAAGCTTGCCTGGTTGTAGTCGGGATCGTCGGCAAGTTTAATGGTGTCCTCGTAGCGATGGAAATCAAAGCTGTTCACCTTGTACAGGTGCCCGCTCTTATCCAAGCCGTGTGCCTTAAGCGCCGTCTTGTTGAGCTGCTCCACCTGCGTAAACAGGCCGTAGTCCTCAAAGGTGTCGTTGGACTTTTCGGTCTGGTCGCACACCCACAGATGCACAAACTGCGTACGCAGGCCCATCATCTGGGGTATCCCGCGGATAAGGTCATAGGCCATCTTGTTGCGAAAACGCATACCCTCGCCCATGTGCTTGTTGAGCGCAATCGCGCACTGTTGGCGCCAGGTACCCTTGCCCTTTTTGAGCTCCACCTTGAAATTCTTCTGCGAGTTCATGCTCGATGTCTGACCGCGCACCTGCACGGTAGCATTGGGCGCTTCCTCGCCATAGCCAACCTCGCCGGCCACCGGGCCGTCTTCGTCGCCCGGCTGCAGCAGGCCCATAACCTGATAGCGCGTCACCCCCATGTCGGCATAGTCATACACCGAGTACGTGTTGATCTCGGCCCAGCTGTGGTCGGTGTTCTC
>URMR01000081.1 GCA_900548935.1 uncultured Collinsella sp. | reverse complement strand
GAACCGTCGGCCGGCTGGGATTTTTCGTGTATAAGCTCAAAAAGTCTTGCCGCGCACGCCAAAGCGTTCTGAAACTCGGTTATGACTCCCGATATTTCGTTGAACGGCTTGGTGTACTGGTTGGCGTAGGACAGGAAGATCTGTACGCCGCCCACCGTAAGCGCCGCCGGCACGCCCGTGATCACGCCCACGCAGCCGATCACAGCGACCACGGCATAGATGATGTTGTTGATAAAGCGCGTACCGGGGTTGGAAAGCGAGCCCATAAACTGCGCGCGCTCCCCTGCCGTATAGAGTTCGGCGTTGAGCGCGTCGAAGCGCTGCTGGGCGTTGGGGCCATAGGCAAACGCATCAACCAGCTTTTGCTCGCCCACGTACTCCTCGATATGACCGCCGAGCTGCCCTTGAATACGCTGCTGTGCCGTAAAGCTTTTGTTGGAAAGCTTGGCGATGGCGCCGGCTGCAAAAATGGAAAGCGGCGTGACGAGTACCACCACGAGCGTCATGGTCAGGTTAATGGAGAGCATAAACGCGAGCGTGCCAACGATGGTGATGACGCCGGTAAAGAGCTGTGTAAAGCCCTGCAGCAGGCCGTCACCCACCTGATCGACGTCGTTGACCACGCGGCTCATGAGGTCGCCGTGGGCGTGGCTGTCGATAAAGCTGAGCGGCATGCGGCTGAGCTTGTCGCTCGCCTCCACGCGCATGTCGCGCACCGTCTCGTAGGACAGGCGGTTGACGCAGTAGCCCTGCAGCCACTGGAAGGCCGCGGCACCTACGACGACAATCGCGAGCTTGGTGACAAGCGGCAGCAGCGCGTCGAAGTCCACCTGCCCGGCGGCGACGATCAGGTCGATGCCCTCGCCGATGAGAATAGGTGTGTAGAGCTGCAAAATCACGGAGATGGCGGCACTCACAAACGACGCTACAAACGAAATGCGGTGCGGGCGGACGTAACCCATCAGGCGGCGAGTCACCGCACCCACGGGATAACGTTCGGGGTCGCCGGGCTGGCGCGGGCCGTCGCCCAGGTCGTTGAGGCTATCGTTGCCGGACACGTTGGCCGTCATCGTGGCGACCGAACCGGAAGAAGTGTACGGATTCATTTAGCAGCCCTCCTTTGCGCAGACGGATGCGGGGGCGATCGGGGCGGGCGCGGGCGCCGCGCTCCCCTGCTGGCCCTCGAGCTCCTCGCGGCGAAGCTGCGACTGGCAGATCTCGCGATAGAGCTGACAGGTCGCGTACAGCTCATCGTGCGTGCCCAAGCCCGCAACCGAGCCGTGATCGAGCACGCAGATCATGTCGGCGTCACGCACGGTCGAGACGCGCTGGCTTACGATGACCGTAGTCAGTGGCAGACTGTCCTCGGCAGCACCGCGCATGCTGCGCTCGCGAATGGCATGGCGAAGCGCCGCGTCGGTCTTAAAGTCGAGCGCCGAGGCGGAGTCATCCATGATCAGAATCTGCGGCGAGCCCACCAGGGCACGCGCAATGGTCAGGCGCTGGCGTTGGCCACCGCTAAAGTTCTTGCCGCCCGCCTCGACCGGGGCGTCGAGCCCCTGCGGCTTGTTGCGCACGAACTCGCTCGCCTGCGCCATGTCGAGTGCCGCCCAGAGTTCCTCGTCGGTCGCCGACTCGTCACGCCAGTTCAGGTTGCTACGGATGGTGCCACTCGTCAGCGACGCGCGCTGTGGGACGGTCGCGACCACGTGGCGCAGCTGGTCGAGCGGCCAGGTGCGCACGTCGGTACCCATCACGCTCACGCTGCCGGTGCCCGCATCGTACAGGCGCGGAATAAGCGAGACGAGCGTGGACTTACCACTGCCCGTACCGCCAATAATGCCGAGCGTCTTGCCCAGCGGGAGCTCCAGGGTCACATCGTTGACAGCATTGGCCGCGCCGGCGCCAAACGAGAAGCTCGCATGGTCAAAGCTCAGCGCAGGGACCGGAACAGCGCCGCCCGCCAGTTCGCTCGGCTCGGGCAGCGCGACCGGCTGGTTGCCCTCGTCGGTGATGCTCGGCTCGCAGTTGAGCACCTCATTGATACGCGACGCACTGGCGCTCGCCTTGGTAAAGACAACGACCAGGTTGGCGACGTAGACGATGGAGGTCAGGGTCTGCGTCATGTAGTTCACAAACGCCATGACCTGGCCCTGCGTAAGCTCACCCACGTTGACCTGGATGCCGCCCACCCACAGGATGGTGCACACACCAAGGTTCATCACCAAAAACGTTACGGGGTTAAGGACCGACGAGAGCTTGCCCACCGCGATGGCAACATGTGCCTGGTCATCGGCCGCCTGGGCAAAACGCTCACGTTCGTGACCCTCGCGCACAAACGCGCGGACCACGCGGGCGCCCGAAAGCCCCTCGCGGCAAATGAGCGCGATGCGATCGAGCTTTGCCTGCAGCTGCTTGTAATACGGAATGCAGCGCGCCATGACAAACCAAAACACCAAGCCGATGGCGGGCGTGCAAATCAAAAAGATCACGCCGAGCTTAAGGTCGATGGCAAGGGCCGCGACCATGGAGCCCACCGCCAGGAAAGGCCAGCGGATGAGCATGCGCACGCCCAGCGCCACAGCGAGCTGCACCTGGTTGACGTCGTTGGTAATGCGCGTGATGAGCGACGGCGTACCAAAGCGGTCGAGCTCGGCGTAGCTCAGCTTGTTGATGTGCTCGTAGAGCGCGCCGCGAATGTCGGTGCCCATGCCCTGCGAGGTCAGTGCCGCCATCTTTTGGCAGACAAGCGTAAACGAGATGCCGATCACGGCCATGGCGCCAAGTACCATGCCGTAGTGGATAACGGCGTTGACATCGTGCGCGCCGATGCCCTTATCGATCATCTGCGCAATCACCAGCGGCGTAAGCAGGTCAAAAATCACTTCGATCAGCTTGCACGCAGGACCAATCACCATATACCGGCGAAACTTGCCACCAAAACGCCTGAGCAGCTCAATCATATTAAGGCGCTCCCTACCATCATCTCTCTTCAATCTGATTCATGATAGTACGGAGAGCCCTGGGGATGCGTAAGCAACTCGTTACAGATGTAAGGGCAACGGTCACTAGCGCCCAAGGCACGTAGCAGCCGATGTTATGGCAACGCCAGCGAGCGGCATAACGCCAAGGATTCAATTATCAGATAAATGTGACCCTTCAGGCGGTTTTGGTCGGCTACCCGCGAGTGCCGGCAGGGCGTTTGGTAGTCGAGCGATCCCGCAGGCGAAGCCGAGGACCAGCGAGACACCAAATGCCTCGCCGCCGACCGGGCCATGCCGCGGCACCAAAAAGCGCCCGTGCGCTCGATGGATCCGGATGCCCGACAGAGGCTCCTTATGGCTGCTTCCTTCCGGACCTGACCAGATTCGGAACATGTCGTCATCCGAACCCATCGAACGCGCTAGGCGCTCGGTATATCTTACCCGCTCCCGCCCGATGGGGCAAGGTAGCTAATTTGGGACGGGGCTTTTTGACTATTTGGGCAATCAGATCGACAAGTAGTCAAATAAGCCCCGTCCCAAAAAGACTGGTCTGACGCTGTGCCACGAAAGGGGCCCATCTACTACGTTTAAGCCGTAGGAGCCAACCATAGCCAGCTTTTTCGAAAATCGGCAAGCCGTCTACCTGCGGTTTTGTTTTCGCATATTCCGGGATGGTCGAGGGTGCCCGGCTAAACGTAGTAGATGGCCGCATTTCATGGCGGACGGTCCGATCCAAGGCCCAAGGCGGCCAGCCTCGGATGGCCATTCTGATGTTGCGGTGGAATAGTTCCTGTTTTTGCTGCCTGAGTCGCCAAACAGGAACTATTCCACCGCAACTTATAGGGAGATGGGTTTTAGAGGCGGGCGAGGTCGTAGGATCGAGCGGCGGCTTCACCGGCGCAGATGAGGTTGGTTGTGGCTTCCTGGGGGTCGAGCGCTTGGTCAAGGGGCATGGGTCTGCGGCAAACCGGCAGAACCAAGTCGACACCCTGCCCATACACCGCATCCAGGTTGTCAGCACGACCGCCCACGACGGCGACCACCGGCTTGCCATATCGCTTCGCACGACGGGTCACGCCCACCGGTGCCTTTCCAGCGGCGGACTGCTCATCCATGTTGCCCTCGCCCGTTATGACCAGGTCGGCATCGCGCACGCGTTCGTCAAACCCAATCAGATCGAGCACCGTCTCCACACCCGAACGCAACTCGGCACCAAGTGCCAACAACGCGGCGCCCAGGCCGCCCGCGGCACCGGCACCGGGCACGCCGAGCACCGAGCCAAATGTCCGTGCGCCCTCGGGCACGCGCAGCAACCCCTGAGCCCGCACCCCGGTAATCGCCGCATCGAGCAGGCGGCCGTAGCCGACCATCCAGTTGTCGTACCTGCGCAGCACCTCGGCGTCATCCGTCGGCAGACCCTTCTGCCCGCCAAACACCGCCAGTGCGCCTCGACGCCCCACGAGCGGATTCTCGACATCGGAAAGCACGACAACGCGCGCACCGCTCAGTGCCCGAAGCGCCGGTGCCAAATCGATACTCGTCACGTGTTCAAGTCCTGCGAGACCGGGAGCGATATTGCGGCCACACTCATCGACAAGGTGGGCGCCCAGCGCCTGCAGCATGCCGGCGCCACCATCGTTGGTGGCACTGCCGCCCAAGCCAATATAGATGGTCTTTGCCCCCGCACGGACCGCGCGAAGCATGAGCTCGCCCACGCCATAGGTTGTGGCCGCCAACGCCGCCGACTCCGTGCAAGGCGAATACCCAATACCCGCCGCCTCGGCCATCTCGATTACGGCCGACTTGTGCTCGCCGTCCACCAGCATCCGGGCAGACACGCGATCGCCTAAGGGGCCTGCAACCTCGCAGGTTGAGAGCTCGCCACCGCGCGCGGCGATGGCGTCGAGCGTTCCCTCGCCACCATCTGCCAGCGGCAATGCGGCCACCTGGGCATCGGGCCACACGCGGCGCACACCTTCGGCAACCGCCGACTCCGCCTGTGCACTCGAAACGCTGCCCTTAAAGGAGTCGATCGCCAACAGCACACGACGGGGCCGGCGGCAAGCGACACCAAAATCGACCGCCTCAACGGCAATATCTCCAGCACCAGCGAGCGCCTCGGCATGAGCGGTATGCGCCTCAAGATCAGATCCACAGCCGCACACAGCACCATCGGTGTCACGCAGCCCACTAAAATAGCCGCTCAACACCTCACGACACTCATCCGCCAGCACGCCGGCATTTACGTTAAACCGATGATTCAGACGCGAATCGGCATTGAGGTCGTACAGCGAGCCCAGCGCGCCCGCCTTGGCATCGGTCGCGCCATACACGCAACGCCCCACGCGCGCGTTAACCATAAGCCCCGCGCACATACAGCAGGGCTCGAGCGTCACGTAGACCGTGCAATCGGAAAGGCGCCAGCGACCAAGCGCCTGGGCAGCGGCGCACACGGCCGCAAACTCGGCATGCGCCGAAGGGTCCTGATCGAGCTCGCGCCGATTGTGTGCTCTCGCGACGATCTCGCCGTCGCGCACCACTACGGCTCCGATGGGCACCTCGCCCACCGCAGCGGCGGCGTGCGCCTCCGCCAGCGCCTCGCGCATGAACTTCTCATCGATTTCGGTGATCGTCATCGTTCGCCTTCCCTGTTGCAAATTCAAAACGATGCTATCATTACGACTCACGGAGAGATGGCAGAGCGGTTGAATGCGGCGGTCTTGAAAACCGTTGAGCGCGAGAGCGTTCCGGGGGTTCGAATCCCCCTCTCTCCGCCACTTCTAGTGATGTACCGGCGTCATGGTTCGCTCGAACAGCGCATCGACCACGTCGGCCATCTCGGGTCGACGCTCAAGATCGTGACCCGATTCCCACCAATTTGTGAACAGCCGAATAATGCCACCGGCGATAAACTCCGATGTCGTCTCGAGCGAAACGGGCGCCAGAGCATCTTCGGCAAGCGAGCTCATCACACGCTCGCGGACGGAACGCGCGATGCGGTCGCAAATCATGCCGGTCAGCATGCCCGACATGCTGCTCGCCAAAATATTATCCATGAGCTGCTCATGCGCCAGAATCATATTCATGGCATCGTCAAAGACCTCATGGCGAAGCGCCTGCACGTCCGCAAGCGACTCCGCGTCCGCCGCATCGGTCCGGTTTTGCGGCAAGCCCGTCATAAGCTCATCGATATAGAAGGCAAAATAATCGTTTTTATCGCGAAAATGCTTATAGAACGTCGTGCGGCGAATCAGGGCCCGGTCGCAAAGCATGGCAACCGTCAAATCCTCAAACCGATGCTCTTCCAAGAGCTCGGTAAAAGCATCGAACAGGGCACGATAGGTTTTCTTGATGCGAAGGTCCATCCATATCGCCATCCTCAAGGCGTAAACAGCATTCCTTAATGTGTCGCATATCTTACACCTGTACCACCCGTTCGTTATTGGCGCCCCCTCCCTGGTTGAAACACAACGCTTACCGGAAAGTTCGGTATCGCCAAAGGTTGCGGGTATACTAGTAGCGTTACACCAACGGCAGCCGGCGCAAAACGCCGCTGTCATTCGAAACGGAGACATCATGCTTCCCGTCATCATCGGTATCGTTGTTGTCGTTGTGATCGTCAGCGCCATCGCCGGCATCTACAACAACATGGTCACCAAGCGCAATCGCATCGATAACGCCTGGCAGAACATCGACACGCAGCTGCAGCGCCGCAACGACCTGATCCCTAACTTGGTCGAGACCGTCAAGGGCTACGCCAAGCACGAGCAGGACACGCTCGCCGCCGTGGTCAACGCGCGCAACGCCGCCGTGAGCGCCACCACCCCCGAGGCCAAGATGGAAGCCGACAACGTGCTGACCGGTGCGCTGCGCCAACTCTTTGCCGTGGCCGAGGCCTACCCCGACCTTAAGGCAAACACCAACTTTACGCAGCTCCAGGCTACGCTCGAAGACACCGAGAACAAAGTGAGCTACGCACGCCAGAGCTACAACGATTGCGTGCTCAGCTACAACAACGCCATCCAGACGTTCCCGGCTGTTATCTTTGCCGGCATCTTCCAGTTTAAGGAGCGTCAGGGCTTCGAGGCAGCTGAGGCCGCCCGCCAAGCACCGACCGTCAAGTTCTAACAGATCCGCAGCGTATCTTTAATCGGCTATATGCATAAACCGCCCCGTCGAATGCATACTTCGACGGGGCGGTTTCCTTTGTCGCGAAGGTCCCCCTCAAGGCGCCGTGCATTTTTGGGAGTATTCAGCATGCCAGACAGCTTCGACCGCCACGATACATGCCAAAGACTGCGAATATCCCTGCAAATCAAACGCTGTCAGCCCATTACCCCGCCCATCATTCGTAGAAAACATCGATAAATCCCGATTTTTCGCCCGAGGTCGGTATGCAAGGGCCTTTGATTGCAGAATACTCGCAAAAATGCACGTCGCCACCACCCCCACATTGCGCGAAGCAAAACAAAAGCGCGGCCAAAAGGCCGCGCACCATCTTTAATTCAGATCTATATTGCCCGTACGATAGCGCCGAGGTGACACAGGCCCGAGGGCAACCTACCTTTCCGGCGCACTCCGCAGGACGAAAGAACCCCCGCCGCACGTAGTGCGCAGCGGGGGTTCTTTCATGTCCGAGGACGTCCGCGAAGGTCAGCCCTCAGATCCTGCGGTGGGAGACCTAGGCCTCGTTGTACACCGTCTTGAGCTTCAGCAGGTGAGCGTAGCGGTCCATAGCGGCCTGCTCGTTCTCCTTGAAGAGCTCCTCGGCGCGCTCGGGGAAGGAACGCGTCAGCGAAGCGTAACGGGCCTCGTTCATCAGGAACTCCTGATAACCGCCCGCGGGCTCCTTGGAATCGAGCGAGAACTTCTTGCCGGCAGCAGCCTCGGGGTTGAAGCGGAAGAGGTTCCAGTAACCGCACTCGACAGCCTTCTTCATCTCGGCCTGGCAGTTCTGCATGCCGCCCTTCTTGATGGAGTGCATCTCGCAGGGGCTGTAGCCGATGATGAGGGACGGACCGTCGTAGGCCTCGGCCTCGTGGATGGCCTTGAGGGTCTGAGCCGGGTTGGCGCCCATGGCGACCTGCGCCACGTAGACGTAGCCGTAGCTCATGGCAATCTCGGCCAGGGACTTCTTCTTGGTCACCTTACCGGCAGCGGCGAACTGAGCAACCTGGCCCAGGTTCGAGGCCTTGGAGGCCTGACCGCCG
>URMR01000080.1 GCA_900548935.1 uncultured Collinsella sp. | reverse complement strand
ATGCTGCTCGGCGTGGAGCGCAACCCGGCGGGCATTGCCGACGCACGTCGCAATGCCGAGCTCAACGGCCTCACCCGCAGTGCTTGGTTTATGGCGGACGATGCCACCGACTACATCCTAGATGCCGCCGACAACAACGAGCGCGTCGACGTCCTTTCCATCGACCCGCCGCGCGCCGGCTCCACGCCCGAGTTCCTCGAAGCTGCCTGCGCGCTTAAGCCGCGCCGCATCACCTATATCAGCTGCAACCCCGTAACTCAAGAGCGCGACCTGCATCAGCTCCTCGACGGAGGCTATTGCCTGCTCAAGATCACGCCCGTCGACATGTTCCCCCATACCGACCACACCGAAACTGTAGCGGTCCTCGAACGCCGCTAACCAACCTCAGTAGATTTTTGGGACAAGAAAGGGGGCGGCGCGGGCGGGTCGCCCCCTTCGCTTGGTTTATAAACTCCGCTACATCCCCTTGCGCAGGTCGCACACGCCGGCTGCCGCCATCTCGCGCAACAGCGTCTCGCGGTCGCGCGTCACGATCAGGTCCAGCGGGAAGTGAATCTCATCGAGCAACTTACGAGCGTGATCGAGCTTGCCAATGGCCATACCAATGTGGGCATCGGTCGAGACACCAATCCCCACACCCAGCTCGGCACAACGCTCGGCGATCTTGCGGCATACGGCCCAATGCTCAGTGTCGACACCGTGTTCCAGACTATGGTTGTTGATCTCGATAATCTTGTGCTTGGCCTTAGCCGCCAGCAGCACCTCGTCGATATCGAACGACACGCCCGAGCGACCCGTGTGGCCCAGCATAAACACCTTGGGGTGTTCCAAGGCATTGATATACATCTCGGTCGTCTGGGCCAGCGTCGCGCCTTCAGCAATCTGCGGATTATGCACGCTCGCAACCAAATAATCCAAATTTCGCGTAACCAAATCGAACAGCGAATGCTGGTAACTGTACGAATCGCCGGCAATATTGAGCGACACGGGAATGTTCTCGCCAAACAAGCTTCCGTCCAGCGAAACGATATCGGCCTCGGCGCCGCGAAGCACCAGCACGCCGCTCCAAATGCGCGGCCAGATATCCTGGTTGATAAAGAACTGGTAACTGCGCAGGTCATTAGGGCAAGCCGTAACCATAGAGCTCAGATGGTCGGCAGATCCGAGCACCTGCAAGCCACGCTCTGCCGCCCAGTACACATTCTCCTCAATGGTCGAATATGCATGCGCAGAGAACATCGTGTGGGTATGAATGTCGCAAGAAAGCAGGTAGGGCATCGGGTCTCCTTATCTGGCATGGCCGTCGCTTATATTCATTGTACGCATAGCCTTCGATAGTCGTAAAACCACTCCATCCCAAAGACACAACGTCCATGACAACGGGGTCCGGCTTAACACCAAACCCCGTTTCACGTAAAACATTGTAGGCAGAGCGCTTTACTTTTAACGATACTCGTCCGCCAACTGTTTCCAAGCGGGTAGCGAATTGATAATCGTTTCGTAACTCACGCAATAGCCCAGGCGGAACCAACCCGGCATACCAAAGCTGTCCGAGGGAACCGCAAGCAGCTCATACTTCTTTGCGCGCTCACAAAACGCATTCGCATCGGGCTCGAGTGCCTTCACCCACAGGTAGAAAGCGCCGTCCGGCTCAACATAGGTATAGCCGTAGTCCGTCAAAGCATCAGTGAGCGCCGTGCGATTGCGAGCATAGACCTCGATATCACTCGGCTCATCGATGCAATCGATAATCACGCGCTGGAAAAGCGCCGGTGCACATACAAAACCCAGCGTACGGGCAGCACCCGCAACAGCCGGCATCAGACGGGCAGCCTGCGGATTGGTGTTGGGAACCAAGATCCAGCCCACGCGCTCACCAGGCAGCGACAGCGACTTAGAATACGAGTAGCACACCACGGTGTTCTCGTAGATCGAGGGCACCCAAGGCACCTCGGCGCCGTACACGATCTCGCGGTACGGCTCATCCGAGATGAGCATAATCGGATTCTCGGGGTCGCGTTTGGCGTTGGCCTCGCGCAGAACATTGGCCAGTCGCGTCAGCGTGTCGCGCGTATACACGGCACCGGTCGGATTGTTGGGCGAGTCGATAATGACAGCCGCCGTCTTATCGCTGATCGCCTTGAGCACGTTGTCCACGCTCAGCTGGAACGTGTCTTCATCGGCAAGCGCCTCAACACACGTGCAGCCGGCCTTCTCAATCCACACGCGATACTCCGGAAAGTACGGGGCGACAACAATAACCTCGTCGCCCGGGTTCGTAACGGCGTTGAGCGTGCAGGTGAGCGATGCCGCGGCGCCAACCGTCATAAAGACGTCCTTGCCCTCATAGCTCGTGCCAAAGCGGCGGTTGAGCGATTCGGCGACAGCTGCTCGACATTGCGGCAGGCCCGGTGCGGGGGTGTAGCCGTGCAGCTGGTCACTCGGCAGCTCTAAGGCCTTCTTAATGGACTCCGCCACGGCAGCGGGCGCCGGAACACTCGGGTTGCCCAGCGAAAAATCGAATACGTTCTCCGCACCGATCTGCGCCTTGCGCTCAAGACCATAGCTAAAGATCTCGCGGATGATGGAGCTTTCCGCACCGCGAGCATACATAGTTTCGTTGATCATCTGTTCCCCTTTCGCATAGGCGCTATTGTACGCTTTAGCCGAGCAAAGCGCCGCAGCAATGTTAATTGGGGACAGACTTAAATGCGTGAAAACGCTCATTTAAGTCTGTCCCCAATCAACAGATGGCCCATATAGCTCAAAAAAAAGCCTCCGCAGGTTTCCCCGCGGAGGCTTTCGCCACAAAGACTATTTGTCGTCGTCGGTGTCGGCACCGGCATTGACGGCACAGTCATCGCCGGCATCATCGGATGCGGCTTCGGCATCCTCCTGCATGGCCGCCTGCGCAAATGCCGCGGCATCAGCCGCCAGCTCCTCCTCGCTCATGCGAGGCGTGCGCTTTTTGGTCGGCATGCCGGCCGCCTTGGCATTGCGCTCCTCCTTGGCCGCCAGGATATCGCCCTCGCGCTCAAGGTAGGCATCCCACTCGTTGTCGAGCAGGGCATTCACGGCGTCGCCTTCGACGGTCTCGCGCTCAAGCAGCACCTTGGCCATCAGATCGAGCTGATCGCGGCGGGCGTCCAGGATCTCGACCGCGCGACGATGGGCCTCACGCATAATGCGCTGGACCTCGATGTCGATGCGCCGCGCCGTCTCCTCGGAGTAATCCTGGTGATCGGCGTAATCACGACCAAGGAACACCTGATGTTGTGCCTCGCCAAACACCTGCGTTCCCAGCTCCTCGCTCATGCCCAGACGCGTAACCATCTCGCGCGCCATCTTGGTCGCGCGCTCCAGGTCGTTGCTCGCGCCCGACGTGATGTCATCGCACATGAGCTCCTCGGCAACGCGGCCGCCCAAGAACACGGCAAGCTCGTCGAGCATCTCGTTCTTGGTCTTGAGGAAGTGATCCTCCTGCGGAAGCTGCAGCGTGTAGCCCAGAGCCTGGCCGCGGCTGACAATCGAAATCTTGTGGACCGGATCGGAGTGCTCCAAGATGTGGCCCACCAGGGCATGGCCGCTCTCATGATAGGCAATCGTGGTGCGCTCGGCTTCGGTCATCATACGACCCTTGCGTTGCGGTCCGGCAATCACGCGCTCCATCGACTCCTCGACCTCGTCCATCGAGATCACGGAACGATGACGGCGAGCGGCCAGCAGCGCAGACTCATTGAGCAGGTTCGCCAGATCAGCACCAGTAAAGCCAACGGTCATCTGGGCGAGCTTCTCAAACTTAACGTCCTCGTCCATCGGCTTGTTCTCGGCATGCACGCGCAAGATCTGCTCGCGACCCTTTACGTCCGGGCGGTCGACCGTGACTTGGCGGTCAAAACGACCGGGGCGCAGCAATGCCGGGTCCAGAATATCGGGGCGGTTGGTCGCGGCAATCAGGATGACCGACTCGCTTTCCTCAAAACCGTCCATCTCGACCAGCAGCTGGTTGAGCGTCTGCTCGCGTTCGTCGTGACCGCCGCCCAGACCGGCTCCGCGCTGACGTCCCACGGCATCGATCTCGTCAATAAAGATAATCGACGGGGCCTGAGACTTGGCCTCCTTAAAGAGGTCGCGCACGCGGCTGGCGCCGACACCCACGAACATCTCAACAAAGTCAGAACCCGAGATGCTAAAGAACGGCACGCCCGCCTCGCCGGCAACAGCCTTGGCCAGCAGCGTCTTACCGGTACCCGGAGGGCCAACCAGCAAAACGCCGCGCGGAATCTTGGCACCCAACTTGCGATAGCGGTCCGGATCGCTCAGGAAATCGCGGATCTCCTCGAGTTCCTCGACGGCCTCGTCCACACCGGCAACGTCCTCGAACTTGACCTTGGGACGCGTAGCCTCGTTAGTCTTGGCGTTGGTCTTGCCAAACTGCATGTTCCTATTATTGGCGCCCATCATCTGGCGCATAAAGTAGAACATGATGGCGATCAGGGCAATCGTCGGCAGCACGCTCATCGCCAAGTCCCCCCAAAAATCGGGGTCGTTGGTGTTGACGATATACTTGGTGTCGGGGTGCTCCGCCATGAGCTCGGCAAGCGAATCGGAGCCGACATAGGTCGAGGAGAAGCTCTTGAGCTCGCTCGTATCGCCCTTGTCCTTTTTCGTCTTCCAGTAATGACCCGCCACGCTTCCGTCTTGAACCGTATAGGTCAAATCTTCGACACGATCTTGCTTGATGGCGCTGACCATCTCGCTCGTCGCGAGCTTAACGGTATTGCTGGAGTTGGCAAAGCCGGAACCCATATTAAAGAAGGCATAACCCAGAAGCGCGCAAGCCAAAAGGAAATACAGCCAGCCCGTACGCGTGGGCTTCTTGCCTCCGGGCATCCCCGGAATCTTTGGGTCCCGGGGAGCCTGAGAATTATTATCGTTACGGTCGTCGGGCATCTTACGAATAAACCTCCGGTTTCAAAATGCCCAGATACGGAAGGTTGCGATAGCGCTCGGCATAGTCGAGGCCGTAGCCCACCACAAAGGCATCGGGGCAATGGGTTCCAACATACTTGGGCGTGATGGCCGAGGTACGGTCCTCAACGTCCTTCCACAGGAAGGCAGCGACCTCCAGCGAAGCGGGCTTACGGCTCTCGAGGTTCTTCATCAGGTACTTGAGGGTCAGGCCCGAGTCCAAAATGTCCTCGACGATCAGCACGTCGCGACCACGGATGTCGATATCCAGGTCCTTAATGATACGCACGATGCCCGAAGACTTCACACCGTCGCCATAGCTCGAAACAGCCATGAAATCGATGTTGGTCGGCAGCTCGATCTTGCGCATCAGGTCGCCCATAAAGACAACGGCGCCGCGCAGAACCGCGATCAGCACCAGATCCTTACCAGCGTAGTCGCGCGTAATCTCCTCGCCCAGGCGAGAAACGATACCTTCGATATCCTCCTGCGTAAACAGAACCTTCTCGATATCCGGATGTTGAGAAGCCATGACAACCCTTTCTTGTGCTTAATCGCCCACACACCGCCGTATGGACGCGAACTACACATTCTAGCAGCGCACGGGGTATATTTTCCAGCCCGCGCACCATCAGCGCGGGAATACCGTCAACGCCGCACAGAAAAGCTGGTGCGAGGGGCTAATCCGCGCCAACCACGTGAAGCAGATAGGCCACACGCGTCGCCGCCGTGCACTTAAAGCGTTCGTCCGCGCGAACTCCGGCGACCCACACCACGGCACCTCCCGGCGCCGTCCTCACCATGGGCACGCCGGCGCGCTCGGAAACGGGAATGCGAGCCTCTCCTAGCAAGTCGGATACCTTCTTGCTTCGGCCACTCATTCCTAACGGGCACATCACGTCTCCCGGTGCGGGACCGTCCACCCACAGGCGCGCCAATCGCGCCTCGGCAGGGATCTCGCCACGCGAGCCCGCCAGGATCCGCTCACTATCGCTGTCGGCAAAACCCAGGGCAGCCGCGTCTACCAAAGCTGCCACTTCCCCGGCAGCCGCAAGCTCACGGGCGCGGCGCACGATATCGCATCCCGGTTCAACGGCCATCGGCTCTGCGACCAGCATACGTCCCCCGCCCAACGGCAAACGACCGGGTACGGTAACCCAGTCCGCGACCAGGCCCTCGCGAGCCACCGGAGCCTTAAACGCCAGCATGCCAAATTCGACGCGTGCGTCAATCCCCGCCGGAAGCGTGACCGAGCCTGCGCCCTCGGCAACGCAGGAAAGGACTCGCTCCACATGTCGCATCTCTGGACGAGCGTCCGGATCGATGCGTTTGATCGCCAGTCGCACGATGCGCCGCGCGATTACCACCTCGGCCGCAGCAAGGCGTCTGGCATCGAGCACTAGCGCACCCGCCGCCTCCTTGCGCAGGCAGCTTCGAAACGCCTGTGCCGACAGCTGGGACAGAAACGCATCTTCGTCACCAAGGATCTCGCAGGCGGCGCCAATCGTCTTGCACACGCTCGCGTTACGCTGTGCCACCACTGGCATTACCCGATGGCGCACGTAGTTTCGTAGATACGAGACGTCCTCGTTGCTCTCGTCTTCACGCCACGGCTGACCATGTACCTGCAGATAGCCCACTAGCTCGCCATGAGTTAGGTCGAGCAAGGGACGCACCACGATATTCCTTCGGCGGGGAATGCTCGAAAGCCCAGCTGGACCCGACCCCTTAATGGCGTTCATCAAAAATGTTTCCGCGCGGTCCGAAGAGGTATGGGCAGTACAGATGCGCGCCGCCGTTCTCGGCGCCCCCCTCTTGGCACATAGTTCGCGAACATACCTTCGCGCCGCTGCATAACGCACCTCGCGCGCAGCCGCCTCGATATTGCCCGACTCCCCATCAAAATAAGCGTGCTCAACGCACAGCGGCAAACCATATTGCGCGCAAAGCTCACGCACAAAGGCCTCGTCGCCATCGGACGCCTTACCTCGTAGATGATGGTTTACATGCAGCACATGAAGGCGCTCGCGAGCAATGGGGGCAACGCCGCGTCCATCTTGGATATCCAGCTTTGATGTGCACGCCATAAGAAGCAGTGCCGTCGAGTCCGCACCGCCTGATACCATGAGCACCACAGGAGCAGCCTGCTGCCTCATCCGGGTCTCATCAACCGTCCCAGGCGCGGCATGGTGTCCGTAATGCTGTGATACCGTTGGCATTCGCTTCCTCCTCTATTCGTCCGCACCCATTGTATCCTTTGGAATCTTATGTCTCGTCTGCACCTTCATATCCTCGGCAGCGGCTCAAAAGGCAACTGCGCACTCATCGAGGGCCCGCAGGGGCTCATTATGGTCGATGACGGACTGTCTCGTCGCGAAACGCTCAAACGCATGGCGGAGCTCGGCCTTACGGCAGACAACGTGTCCGCCCTTGTTGTCACCCATGAGCACAGCGACCACATCAAGGGGCTTGAGGTATGGTGTAAGCATTGGAATGGCCCGATCTTTTCCAGTAGAGGCACGCTCACATCAAAAGAAAGCCTCGCACATCTGCCTGTTGAAGAATTCGATCCAGGCGACACCCTCTCAATTGCCGGAGTCCACATTCAGACGTATTCGACATCCCACGACGTCGTCAATCCCGTCGGCTACCGTTTTGACACTCAGGGTGATTCGGTTGGCTTTGCCACCGACACCGGCGAGTTGTCGAAGCGTGCCATCGATACGCTCAAGGACTGTCGCATTCTCGCACTCGAAAGCAACCACGATGTAGCCATGCTGCGCCAAGGAGACTATCCTCGCTTTCTTCAGGAACGCATCCTGTCTGCAAAAGGACATCTCTCCAACAATCAGGCCGCCGATGCCGCACGCGTGCTGGTAACCGATCGCACCGAGCAGCTTATCGCGATGCACATTAGCCAAGACAACAATCGCCCAAGCCTTACCGTCAAAAGCTACGCAAGCTCCCTCGGCGCAACACTCGACAACGAGCTTGGCAGCACCGCCACCCGCGTTGAGGGGCTGCGTAAACTCACAATACGTCCCGCCGGGCAATATCGGCCCATGACCATTCAGTAGGCCTTCTCAAATGGAAAAGGGGGCCGGGAATCACTTCCCAGCCCCCTTAACGCAGGCACCGATGCTAATAGCCGATAGCGTTAGTCGATGGAAATCTTCGTAACGTTCTTCTTCTCGACAATCTTAGGAACCGTAACGGTAAGGATGCCGTCGGCGTACTTTGCAGAAAGGCCCTCGCTCGAAGCATCCTTCAGGTACACACCGCGCGTCGCGCTGTACGAGCTAAACTCCTTCTGCAGGAAGTTCTTGCCCTCGTTCTC
>URMR01000079.1 GCA_900548935.1 uncultured Collinsella sp. | reverse complement strand
TCTCGGAAGGCACGTGCAGACCTTTCGTCATGGCCTCCTACCTTTCTTTCGGGCCCCTGTCAGGGCCGATTCGTTAGCGCCCCTCCGTGTGAGGCGTTATTGCTGACGACATATTTATATCCAAAATCAGTTCATACTTCCACCTCGCCCCCGAACGGTTTTATATGAGGGGTGAACGGCATACACATATACTTCACGCATGGCACACTTTGATTTAATAAAGTTTATTTACGTGCTTAAATGCGTTTTCAATCCAAAAACCAATTGAAACTAATCTTTATTAAACCACCCTCAAATTGCATATTTCCAATAAAGCTATGAATAGAATTAGCGATTCATACCGCGTCTCAACCATTTTGATTTTTATTCAGAAAGAAGTTCGTCCTATTCATTTTTGGCAAACAGATTACCGTTTACCAGACGCTGGATACCGTTCACCGGAAGCTCAGTATAAGGCCCGTCGAATACCCAATCGATCTTGCGTCTCAATTTGTAACAACTTGACTTCTCGGTATAGAAAAAAGGACCCGATCCCCTAGGGAAACAGGTCCGTTTTCGATTATTGTCGGCCAATTTGAATACGGCCTACGAAGGGCGTCGTGATCCTAGCGATCGAACTCCGCCAGTGCCTCGCCCAGAAGCCTCAGACCCTCGCGCAGAACGTCCTCGCTCGCGCAGTAGCCCAGGCGTGCGCCGCAGGGAAGCTCAAAAGCGGCTGCCGGGCACCAGCAGCACTCCCCTCTCGGACAGCAGGCGCTTGCAGAACTCCTCGTCATCCTCGGGAATGTCCAGCTGGATAAACGAGGTGGACACACCCTGCGGGGCCGTCCAGGAAACGCGGTGCTGCGTGTCGATCCAAGCCTGCGCGATATCGCGGTTTCCAAACACGATCTTACGGTTGCGCTCGAGGATCTTGTCCTTGTGCTCGAGCACATAGGTCGCCAGGGCGTCGTTGAACACGCCGCCGCAAATCATGGTGTAGTCGCGGTACGTGCGAATGCGGTTAGATACCTCTTCGTCTGCCACAACCCAGCCCACGCGGGCCGCAGGCATCGAATAGGTCTTGGACACCGAGTTGGTGACGATGGCCTTCTCGTACACATCGGCCATCGACAAAAAGTCCTCGGTGTTCTCAAGCGGCAGGTACACCTCGTCGCACAGCACATAGGCGCCAACCGAGCGGGCGATCTCGGCAATCTGGCCGAGCGTGTCGGCATCAAGCACCGTACCGATGGGGTTCGATGCGTTGTTGATGCAGATGAGCTTGGTATTGGGACGAACGAGGCGCTTGAGCTCCTCGATATCGGGCCTCCAGCCGAGTTCCTCGCGAAGCTCCCAGTACTCGACCTCGGCGCCGAGCGTACGCGGGATCTCATAGAGCGGCGCATAGGTAGGCCACTCGGCGATAACGTGGTCGCCGGGCTCGACCACTGCCATGATGGCGTTGAGATTGGCACCCGTGCAGCCATTGGTCTGAAGAATGTGATCGGGATTGACCTCGCGACGATACAGCTCGGCAACCTCGGCCTTAAACTCCGGCGAACCCTCGATCCAGCCGTAGTTCATCTTCTCGCGATCCAGGCGCTCGTAGAACGTGGCACCATCTTGATCGTCGAGCGCGCGCAGCTCGCCCATGGTAAGCGACGAAATCGTCGACTGGGCGATATCCCACGTGGCGCTCTTCTCCCAAACGTTAAGCCATTCCTCAACGCCGATTGCCTTGATATCCATGGCCAAGCTCCTTACAAAAGCAGTCATCCAATCGTATTGACGTTCCTCATACAAGAATGGGGCGGTGCGAAAACCCGCACCGCCCCATTGGGAGACATCTAATGGCAGCTAGATGTATGTATTAAGACCTGTACGGGTCCTTGAAGACCTTAGAGGTCCTCGCGCCAGAAGGGCATGCTCATGCAGCGCGGGCCGCCGCGGCCGCGGGAGAGCTCGGCGGAGGGCACGACGAGAAGGTCCAGGCCCTCCTTGTACAGCACGTCGTTGGTGACGGTGTTGCGGGCGTAGACGCAGATCTTGCCGGGCTCGACGCACAGGGTGTTGGAGCCGTCGTTCCACTGCTCGCGGGAGGCCGCGATCGGGTCGCCGCCGCCGCAGGGGATCAGCTTGACCTGGTCGACGCCGGTGGCGTCCTCCAGGACGTGCTCGAGGGTGTCCTCGATCAGGCGGATGTTCACGTCGCCCGGGTTCTTGCCGGCGGTCAGCTCGTAGACGCGCAGGGTGCCCATGATGGCGGGGTGGATCGTGAACTTATCGACGTCGATCTGGGTGAAGACCGTGTCGAGGTGCATGAAGGCGCGCGAGACCGGGATGTCGAAGGCCAGGATGCGCTCGACCTTGGAGTCGGAGTTCCAGAAGATGTTCTGGGCCATGATGTCGATCGCGGCGGCCTGGGTGCGCTGGGAGATGCCGACGGCGAGGGTCTTCTCGTTGATGTTCAGCACGTCGCCGCCCTCGGTGTGGAACTGGCAGTCGCGGCGGAAGTACAGCGAGACGTCCTTGTAGTCGGGGTGGTACTTGAAGACGTACTTGCCGTACAGGGTCTCGCGGTTGCGGGTGACCGAGTACATGCGGTTGAGGTTGACGCCCTCGCCGACGACCGCGAACGGGTCGCGGGTGAAGTAGAGGTTGGGCATCGGGTCGATGATCAGGTCGGACTCGGACTCGGAGTTGACCAGGGAGTCGAGGGTCGTGGACGCCGTGAGGGGCAGGTCGATCTCGGCCTTGGTCATGCCGGCCATGGTCTTCTTGACGAACTCGAGGTTGTCCTCGATGGAGTCCAGCTTCTCGCGGACGATCTGCGGCATGTGCTGGCCGCGGATGCCGGCCTCGGCGATGTACTGGTCGGTGAACTCGGCGCGGGCGCCGGGGACCTGGTCGAACACCTCGGCGACGAGGTTCTCGAGGTAGAGCACCTCGACGCCCTGGTCCCTCAGGATCTGGGCGAAGGTGTCGTGCTCCTGCTGCGCGACCTCCAGGAACGGGACGTCGTCGAACAGGAGTCGCTCGAGCTCGTCGGGCGGCAGGTTGAGGAGCTCGTCGCCGGGACGGTGCAGGCAGACCTTCCTGAGCTTGCCGATCTCGGAAGGCACGTGCAGACCTTTCGTCATGGCCTCCTACCTTTCTTTCGGGCCTTTCGGCCGAATCTCTCAGCGCCCTTCCGTAACGGGCGCTGCTTGCTGACAGCTCTAGTTATATCCAAAATCCACCCGCAATTCCACCTCGCCCCCGAACGGTCAACAAAGTGCGATGAACGGTATATCGCATATGATTCCCCCATAATGCACTTCGGCGTTCTAAAGTAACTTTTCTAAGGTAAATGCTCTTTTTTCTTAAAAACCATGTGCGATTGCGTCTCTAAACTTTTGATTCAGAATTGCATAGCTAAATCAGTTTTATGTATATAAATCACGCTTGTTTACGTTTCTGCCTGTATTCGACGATATTCAGCTATCTATCTTTCTTATTCATACTTACGTACCAGTTGAGTGAGGATATAGACCGTTGCGAACGAGTGGGGCATCAGTCCTACGGCTCGTCAGCGTAAGAAGTAGGTAAAGATACCGTTCACGCGATACGTCCGTGCCGGCGATCGACTAAATTGAGACAATAATGAATTAGAGTTAGGCTACCGTCCCCTGCGGGGACTGAACGGACAGATGCATATGCCGAGCAAAATCGAAAAGAAGCAAAAGGCCGCTAAGCTGCGCAAGCCGCCGCGCGACTTCTCGTACACGCAAAACCGAGAGCTTAGCTGGCTGCGCTTTGACAACCGCGTGCTTGACGAAGCCTTCGATGAGACCGTTCCGCTGTTCGAGCGTCTAAAGTTCGTGTCGATCTTCGAGTCCAACCTCGACGAGTTCCTTATGGTCCGTGTAGGCGGTCTGTCCGACCTGGCCGAGCTCAAAAAACAGCCTGTCGACAACAAAAGCAATATGACCGCCTCTGAACAGGTCGATGCCGTCATGGCCGAAATGCCCGGGCTCCTTACCCGTTGGGAGTCCATCTTTAAGAGCATCGAGGGCAAACTCGACACCCTGGGCGTTCACCGCGCCCGCATCGATTCGCTTACGCCCGAGGAGCGCACCTTTGTAACCCGCTACTTCCAGGCCTACGTGTCGCCGGTTATCTCGCCGCTGGTCATCGATCCTCGCCACCCCTTCCCCAACCTGCGCAATGGCGCGCTCTATCTGGCCTGTGGTCTGGACGGCGCCACCGACGAGGAAAGTCTGCTGGGCCTGATCGAGATTCCCGCCTCGATGAACCGCGTGGTCGAGATCCCCTCGCCCACCGGCACCTACTCCTACATCTTGCTCGAGGACGTCATCCTCGCCTGCCTGGACAGCTGCTTTGGCTCCTATAAGCCGCTGGATCGCGCGCTGATCCGCGTCACTCGCAATGCCGATATCGACCCGGACGGCGAGGGCGTCGAGGAGGAAGAGGATTACCGCCAGCACATGAAGCGCATCCTCAAGAAGCGCCTGCGCCTGCAGCCGGTGGTGCTCGCCGTATCGGGCTCGCTCGAAAAGCCAACGCTCAAGACCATCCGCAAGGCGCTCGAGCTTTCTCGCCGCTCGGTCTTTACCTGCGATATCCCCCTTGACCTGGGCTACGTCTTTGGCATTGAGGGCAAGATTCCCGAACATCTACGCAACGAGCTGCTCTTTACGCCGTTTAAGCCGCAGCCCAACCCCACCATCGATATGGCCCGCTCCATACGCGAGCAGGTGCTGCAACACGACAAGCTGCTCTTTTACCCTTACGAGGCCATGAACCCGTTCTTGGACCTGGTGCACGAAGCAGCCTACGACCCCGAGTGCATCTCGCTGCGCATCACGCTCTACCGCGTGGCCAAGCAGAGCCGTCTGTGCGAGTCGCTGATCGATGCCGCCGAGAACGGCAAAGAGGTCACGGTGCTCATGGAGCTCCGCGCCCGCTTTGACGAGCAGAACAACATCGAATGGGCCGAGCGCTTGGAAGAGGCAGGCTGCACCGTCATCTACGGCTCCGAGGGCTTTAAGTGCCACTCCAAGATCTGCCAGCTCACCTATCGCGAGGGCATGGCGCTTACACGCCTGACGCTGTTGGGCACCGGCAACTTTAACGAGAAGACGGCCAAGCTCTACAGCGACTTTATGCTCATGACCGCGCATCCCGGCATCGGCGAGGACGCCAACCTGTTCTTCCGCAACCTGTCGCTGGGCAACCTGCGCGGCGACTACCGCTTCCTGGGCGTGGCGCCCGTGGGCCTCAAGCCGCTCATCATGCGCGGGCTTGACCGCGAGATTCAGCGTGCCCTTGTCGGCGAGCCCGCCCGCGTGTTCTTTAAGCTCAACTCGCTTACCGACCGCGAGGTTATCGATAAGATCGCCGAGGCATCGTGTGCAGGAGTCCGCGTGGACATGATCATCCGCGGCATCTCGTGCCTCAAGCCCGGTGTTCCGGGCAAGACCGAGAACGTGCACGTGCGCTCCATCGTCGGACGTTTTTTGGAGCATGCGCGCGTCTATGCCTTTGGCGTGGACTCGGACATGATCTACCTGAGCTCGGCAGACATGATGACGCGCAACACCGAGCACCGCGTGGAGATCGCCTTCCCCGTGCTCGACCCCACCTGCCGCGCCCTGGTGCACGAGTACATGGGCATGCAGCTGCGCGACAACGTGAAGGCACGCAGCCTGACGAGTGACGGCACCTGGGTTCCGGTGGAGCGCAAAGAGGACGAGAAGCCCTTCAACTCGCAGGAAGCTCTGCTGGAGCGTGCGTATCGCAACGCCGAGGCCGCCGCGCAGCAGCGCGCACAAAAACCGGAACGCACGGCCGATGGAGCCGTCCGGGCCAAGCCAGAGGCGCTCGCCGAGCCCGATGCTGCTCCGAAGCCCAAGGTCGAGCAGGCGCCCAAGCCCACCGCCGCAGCTCCGAAGCCCGTCGCCAAAGCAATGCCCGAACCCGCACCCGTTCTGGAACCCAAGCCCGAGCCGCAACCGGCCGCACCCGAGGTCCAGAAGGTCCGAGCGACCGTTATCGAGCCCGAACCTGCTCCCGCAGCCCAACCTCAGGCACCCACAACAACCCCCGAGAGCAACGCGCGTCACAAGAAGCCCGCTGGCAAAGCCAAGGCCATCGAGCGCCATCACCCCGGCCGCGTGCGCATGGGCTTGGGCCTGATCGGTCTGGGTCTTAAGACGCTCATTACCGGCAGGACGAAATAGACGTTTGTAGAAGCGCCCCGTATTTGAGGAATGCCCCAGATACGGGGCGCTTTTCCCTGCTACCATGGTTGCGAACAAAACCGCGAATGGCAGGCAGGAATATGAAGCTCACCATAGAATCGATGACGTACGGCACCGACGGTCTGGCACATGCCGACAACGGCAAGGCCGTCTTTGTGCAGGGCGCCGTGGCAGGCGACACCGTCGAAGCCGAGGTCGTGCAGGACGGCAAGTCGTTTATGCGCGCCCGCACGACCGAGATTCTGGAGCCGAGCCCCGATCGCATTCAGCCCCCCTGCCCCTTCGTGGGCATCTGCGGTGGTTGTTCGTGGGGCAATCTATCGCGCGCAGCTCAGCTTGCCGCCAAAGAGCAAAACCTGCGCTCCACGCTCGAGCGCATTGGCAAGTTCACCCCCGAGCAGGTCAACGTACTTGTCCAGCCTATCCGCCATACCAAGGACGACTGGGGCTACCGCAATAAGATTGAGCTGGAGCCCACTCTCGTTAACGGCCGTGTTCGCCTTGGCATGCACGGCGTCGACCCCAGCAAGATCGTGACCGTCGATTCGTGTCCGCTGTTCGATAAGCGTTTTCCCAAGGCACTCAAGTCAGTCGTCGGCGCGCTCAACTATCTGAGCGGCAGCCACGACCTGGGTCTGGAACGTGTGGGCATTCGCGCCTCGCGTCGCACCAAGGCACTCGAGGTCGCGCTTTGGACGCCCACAGGCTCCTTCCCGCGCTCGCAGGTCTCGCGCGTGCTGGCAGACGCCGTACACCCCACGAGCGTCGTGCGCGTCATGAGCAAGGGCGAGAAGAAAGCCCGCCGTGTCTCCAAGGTAGAGATGCTCGCCGGCGAGGGCTCGTGGACCGAGAACATCGCTGACGGCCAGATGCGCCTGTCCGCCCCATCGTTTTTCCAGGTCAACACCAAGGGTGCCGAGATTTTGATCGAGCTTGTCATGGAAGCGCTTGACCCGCAGGAAGACGAGCTTGCCGTGGACCTGTACTGCGGTGCCGGCACCTTTACCTTGCCGCTCGCCCGCCGCTGCGACTTTGTCGCCGCCGTCGAGGCCTACGGCCCGGCCGTGCGCGACCTGCGTCGCAACCTCGAGATCAACAAGCTCGATAACGTCGACGTCATCGGCGGCGATGCCGTGCGCGAGTTCCCCGACCAGGACGCCGATGTCCTGGTGGTCGACCCACCACGCGCGGGCTTGGCGCCCGAGGCCATCGACCTCATCGCCAGCACGAGTGCGCGCGATGTCGCCTATGTGAGCTGCGACCCTGCCACCCTGGCGCGCGATCTCAAACGCTTTGTCGAAGAAGGCACCTTCTCCCCCGTAAAGATCACGCCAGTTGACCTATTCCCGCAAACCTTCCACTGCGAAACCGTCGTCGACCTCAAGCGTAACTAGCTGATGATTTTTCTGGGACGGGGATTAAATAATCAATTAGTACCGAATGATTATTTAATCCCCGTCCCTTTTTAAACATTGGGAAATCGAGCGTGGCAAGCATATGTCTTCGGGGTATAAGACGGCTAATTGTATGCCGCCTATGAAAGGAACCCTCATGCCCAGCGTTGCCGTTCTCGCCGCCGATGGCTTTGAAACGATTGAATGCCTGACCATGGTCGACGTCATGCGTCGTGGCGGCGTGCGTGCCACGCTCGTCTCGATCATGCCCACGCGCGAGGTCGTGAGCTCGCTGCAGATTCCCGTGACCTGCGATGCGCTCTTCGACGAAATCAACTTTGATGAGTATGACTGCGTCGTGCTACCCGGCGGCCTGCCCGGTGCCACCAACCTGCGCGCCGACCAGCGTGTCTGCGATGTCGTCAGCGAGTTCGCCGCGACCAAGCACGTTGCCGCCATCTGCGCCGCCCCGTTTATCCTGGGCGAGCTCGACCTGCTCGAGGGGCGCCACGCCACGTGCTTCCCTGGCTTTGAGAAAAGCTTCCCCGAAGGCACCTATACCGGCGAGAAGGTTACGCAAGACGGCAACATCATCACCGCCAGCGGCATGGCCCAGTCGCTCCCCTTTGCGCTTGAGCTGCTGCGCACGCTCGCCGGCGACAAGGCCGTCGAGAAGGTCGCCGAGGGCATCCAACTATGATTTTGGCTTCGCAATCGCCGCGCCGCATAGAGCTAATGCGCGAGGCAGGCTACAACATTCGCGTG
>URMR01000078.1 GCA_900548935.1 uncultured Collinsella sp. | reverse complement strand
GTAGAGCAGCAACCTTAATATGTCTCAGGCCCGCCCCCTCCGCCGCACACTGGGAACGTGCCACGCACTTTACCTGCGTAAACAATGTGAGTGAAATATGAATCTCGATGGATACGCCCGCAGCCGTGTATACTAAACAGCTGTGTGTAACCAGGGGAGTATTCTGGCTGGACAAAATGCCTGCTTAATAGGGTTGTCAGGTAGTCCGGGCGAAATACAAGGCTGGGGAGCACGTCGTGTAAGTAGTGGTCCTCTAGGGGCGTACGCTCGGTGGTGTACGCATTGTCCCAAGACCACGCGAGAGTTGGGATCATATCTTGATCAGCATGATTCTCGGCCGCAAGATTGGCATGACCCAGGTTTGGGACGAGGACGACAACGTCGTTCCCGTCACGGTCATCCAGGCTGGCCCCTGCGCTGTCTCGCAGGTTAAAACTCAGGCAACCGACGGCTATGACGCCGTCCAGATCGGTTTCGGCGACATCAAGGCCAAGAACGTGAACAAGCCCATGGCTGGTCACTTCGCCAAGGCTGGCGTCGAGCCTGTCCGTTTCCTTCGTGAGGTCCGCGTCGAGAACGGCGAGGAGCACAAGGTCGGCGAGGTCGTCACCGTCGCTGATTTCGCTGATGTCGAGAAGGTCGACGTCATCGGTACCTCCAAGGGTAAGGGCTTCCAGGGTCGCATCAAGCGCTGGGGTCAGCGCCGCGGTCCTATGACGCATGGTTCTCACTTCCAGCGTCACCCCGGTTCTATCGGTCAGTGCGCCTATCCTGCGCGCGTCCTCAAGGGCGTCAAGATGGCCGGTCACATGGGTAACGAGCGCGTTACCGTCAAGAACCTTTCCGTTGTCCGCATCGATGCCGAGCAGAACCTCATCTTGGTCAAGGGCGCTGTCCCGGGTGCCAAGAATGGTCTCGTCGCCATCCGTATGGCCTAAGGGCCCAGCCCATTTAGCCCAGCGTCATACCAAGGAGAACACTTAAATGGCAAAGTTTGAAGTAAAGAACAGCGAGGGCAAGAAGGTCGCAGAGGCCGAGCTCGCCGCTGAGGTGTACGGCATCGAGCCGAACATCCACGTTATGCACCACATCGTCAAGTGCCAGATGGCCTCTTGGCGTCAGGGCACCCAGTCTGCTAAGGGCCGCTCTGAGGTTTCCGGTGGCGGCAAGAAGCCTTGGCGTCAGAAGGGCACCGGCCGTGCCCGCCAGGGTTCCATCCGTGCTGCCCAGTGGCGTCACGGTGGCGTTGTCTTCGCCCCCAAGCCCCGTTCCTACGCTAAGCGTATGAACAACAAGGAGGTCAAGCTGGCTATGCGCTCCGCGCTGTCCGCCAAGCTGGCCGATGGCGAGCTCGTGCTCGTCGACGACTACGGCTTCGAGAAGCCTTCCACCAAGGCTGCCGTCGCCATGCTCAAGGCTCTCGGCCTTGAGGGCAAGCGTCTGACCATCATCGTTCGCGATGAGGACGTCAACGCCTACCTGTCGTTCCGCAACATTCCCAAGACGTTCATCATCACTGCCGACGAGGCCAACACCTATGATCTCGTCAACAACAACGCTGTGCTGATGCCCGCCGACATCGCCGCTCACTTCGGGGAGGTGCTTGCATAAATGACCGCCCACGAGATCATCATCCGTCCGATCGTGTCCGAGCGTTCCTTCTCCGGCATGGAGCTGAACAAGTACACGTTCGAGGTCGCCAAGGATGCTAACAAGTATCAGATCAAGGACGCTGTCGAGGAGATCTTCGGCGTCAAGGTCGTTCGCGTGAACACCCTGACGGTCAAGCCCAAGACCAAGCGCGTGCGCTACGTCGCCGGCAAGACCCGTTCTTGGAAGAAGGCCATCGTCACGCTGGCCGAGGGCGACACCATCGAGGTCTTTGGCAACCAGGCCTAAGACTCGCTGCTGTTGAGTGAGCTCATGCCTCCCAAATAGGGGAGGCGGGAGCTCAAGGTTTTGGGCGTATAAAATGGACACGCCCGGAGCCGTGTATACGTCCGGTGTCATCGCACCCGAGGCAGAACCTCGAATCCCTGTCTGCGATGGCTAACGGATTCCTATTGAAAGGGATTGTAATGGCTGTAAAGCACCTTAAGCCGACCTCCGCTGGTAGGCGTTGGCAGACGATCTCCGACTTCTCCGAGATCACCTGCACCAAGCCCGAGAAGTCTCTTCTCGAGCCCCTGCCCAAGAAGGCCGGTCGTAACAACAACGGCCGCATCACCACCCGCCACCAGGGCGGCGGCGTGAAGCGTCGTTACCGCGTGATCGACTTCAAGCGCAACAAGGACGGCGTGCCCGCCAAGGTTGCCACGATCGAGTACGATCCGAACCGTTCCGCTCGCATCGCTCTGCTGCACTTCGCTGACGGTGAGAAGCGCTACATCCTGGCCCCCAAGGGCCTCGAGGTCGGTCAGACCATCATGTCCGGTTCTGACGCCGACATCAAGCCGGGCAACGCTCTGCCCCTCGCCGACATCCCCGTCGGTACGCTCATCCACGCCGTCGAGCTCCAGCCGGGCAAGGGCGCCGCTATCGCCCGTTCCGCCGGTAACTCCTGCCAGCTGATGGGTAAGGAGGGCAAGTACGCTATCGTCCGTATGCCTTCCTCCGAGATGCGCCGCATCCTCGTTACCTGCCGCGCTACCGTCGGTGAGGTCGGCAACGCCGATCACGCCAACATCGTCATCGGCAAGGCCGGCCGTAAGCGTCACATGAACGTGCGCCCGACCGTCCGCGGTACCGTCATGAACCCTGTCGACCACCCGCACGGCGGTGGCGAGGGCAAGAACCACACCTCTGGTCGTCCCTCTGTTACCCCCTGGGGTAAGCCGACGAAGGGCCTTCGTACGCGCAAGAAGAAGAAGGTCTCGAACCAGCACATCATTCGTCGCCGTAAGAAGTAATTTCGGATACCGAGTTTTAGGAGAAAGCACTTATGAGCAGAAGTCTCAAAAAGGGCCCGTTCGTGGAGACTCGCCTTCTCTCGCGTATCACCGCGATGAACGAGGCTGGCAAGAAGGACGTCGTGAAGACCTGGTCCCGCGCGTCCACCATCTTCCCCGAGATGGTCGGTCACACCATCGCCGTCCACGACGGTCGCAAGCACGTGCCCGTGTATGTTACCGAGTCCATGGTTGGTCACAAGCTCGGCGAGTTCGCGCCGACTCGTACGTTCCGTGGCCACAAGGCCAAATAGGGGGTTAACCGTAAATGGCAACTAAGTCTATTGAAACTGAGGCCACCGAGGTTCGCGCCGTCGCTAAGTACGTGCGTGTTTCCCCCAGCAAGGCCCGCCTGGTGGTCGATCTGATCCGCCGCAAGCCTGTCGCTCAGGCCTTCGACATCCTCCACTTCTGCGACCGCGCCGTCGCCGTGGATGTCGAGAAGGTTCTCCGTTCCGCCGTTGCGAACGCCGAGAACAACAACGGTCTGCGTGCCGACAACCTGGTTGTCGCCGCTGCCTATGTTGACGAGGGTCCGACGCTTAAGCGCATCCGTCCCCGCGCCAAGGGTTCCGCTTCTCGCATTTTGAAGCGTACTTCCCACATCACCGTCGTCGTTGCTCCTCGAAAGGAGGCGTAAAGCTGTATGGGTCAGAAAGTCTACCCCACCGGCTTCCGTCTTGGCATCACCGAGAACTGGCGCTCCCGCTGGTTCGCAGAGAAGGATTACGCTAAGACCCTCGGTAACGATCTCGAGATCCGCAAGTACCTCGAGAAGCGTCTTTCCCGCGCAGCTGTCTCCCGCGTCGAGATCGAGCGCGCTGGCGACAAGGTGAAGGTCATCATCCTCACCGCTCGCCCCGGCGTTGTCATCGGTAAGAAGGGTGCCGAGATCGATACCCTCCGCACCGAGCTCGAGAAGGTCGCTGGCGTCTCCAAGGGCCAGCTCTCCGTCGACGTTGTCGAGATCAAGCGCCCCGAGCTCGACGCCAACCTCGTTGCTCAGTCCATCGCTGAGCAGCTCGAGGGCCGCGTTGCCTTCCGTCGCGCTATGCGCAAGGCTGTCCAGTCCGCCCGCAAGGCCGGCGCTAAGGGCATCCGTATCCAGTGCTCCGGTCGTCTCGGCGGTGCCGAGATGGGCCGTCGTGAGTGGTACCGTGAGGGTCGCGTGCCTCTGCACACCCTCCGTGCCAAGATCGACTATGGCACGGCTGTCGCCAGCACCACCATGGGCGCTTGCGGCGTGAAGGTCTGGATCTACCTGGGCGAGAAGCTCCCGGGCCAGCCTGTTCCCAACCCTGCACTCGAGGGCTCTTCCCGTCCTCGTCGTCGTAACTCCGAGAGGAGGGGTCAGTAGTGCTTGCCCCTAAGCGTATTCTTCACCGCAAGGTGCAGCGTGGCTCCATGAAGGGCCAGGCCAAGGGTAATACCGAGCTGCATTTCGGCGAGTTTGGTATCCAGGCTCTCGAGGCCCATTGGATCACCAACCGTCAGATCGAGGCCGCTCGTATTGCCATGACCCGCTACATGAAGCGTGGCGGTCGTGTCTACATCACGATCTTCCCCGATAAGCCCATCACCAAGAAGCCTGCCGAGACTCGCATGGGTTCTGGTAAGGGTAACCCCGAGGAGTGGGTGGCCGTCGTCAAGCCCGGCCGCATCATGTTCGAGGTCAAGGGCGTGCCCGAGGAGGTCGCTCGCGAGGCTCTGCGTCTTGCACAGCACAAGCTTCCCATCAAGACCAAGATTGTTGCTGCCAAGAACGCTGAGCAGCGCATCGAGAAGGAGATGGCTGAGGAGGCCGCTCTCGAGGCCAAGTGGGCTGCTGAGGACGCCGCCGCCGCCAAGGAGGAGAACTAATGAAGCCCGCAGAGATTCGTGAGCTCTCGGACGCTCAGCTCGTTGAGAAGCTGAAGGAAATGCGCGCCGAGCTCTTTAACCTTCGTTTCCAGATGGCCACCAGCCAGCTGGACAACACCGCTCGCGTCAACACCGTGAAGAAGGACATCGCTCGCGTCCTCACGGAGCAGCGCGCCCGCGAGATCGCAGCGGAGAAGTCCGCTGTCGCCGAGTAGGACCTAAGGAGAGAACATGACTGATTCGCGTAACTCGCGTAAGGTCCGTACGGGTGTCGTTACCTCCGTCTCCGGTGCCAAGACCATTGTTGTCACCATCACCGAGCGCAAGCGTCACCCCAAGTACGGCAAGATGATGACCAGCTCCAAGAAGCTGCACGCTCACGACGAGGAGTGCACGGCTGGCGTGGGCGATACCGTCCGCGTTATGGAGACCCGTCCTATGTCCAAGATGAAGCGTTGGCGCCTCATCGAGGTCGTCGAGCGCGCTAAATAAGCAGTCGCTCTTACGACTTGTACGTTTCCGAAGATGTGCGTATGCCTGGCTTGCATACCACGGGCCGTATAAAGGCTGCGCACCTCTCTTCGGTTCTTAGTTCGGAGGAACATCTACCATGATTCAGATGCAAACCATGCTGAACGTCGCCGACAACTCCGGCGCTCGCAAGATTCGCTGCATCAAGGTGCTTGGCGGTTCCAAGCGTCGTTATGCAGGCATCGGCGATGTGTTCATCGGTGCTGTCCAGGAGGCTACCCCTGGCGCCAACGTCAAGAAGAAGGACGTTGTCCGTTGCGTCGTCGTTCGCACCGTTAAGGAGATCCGCCGCAAGGATGGCTCCTACATTCGCTTTGATGAGAACGCCTGCGTTGTCATCAACAACGATGGTTCGCCCGTCGGCACCCGTATCTTCGGGCCTGTCGCTCGCGAGCTTCGTGACAAGAAGTACATGAAGATCGTCTCGCTCGCTCCCGAGACCCTGTAGTTAGGGGAGATATATGTATATCAAGAAGGGCGATAAGGTCCAGGTTCTCTCTGGTAAGGATCGCGGCAAGCAGGGCGTTGTCCTGCGTGCTCTTCCCGCCGAGAACAAGGTCGTTGTCGAGGGCGTTTCGGTCGTCAAGAAGGCCGTCAAGCCCAACGCTGCCAACCAGCAGGGCGGCATCGTTTCGCAGGAGGCTCCCATCGATGCCTCCAACGTCAATCTCGTCTGCCCCGAGTGCGGTAAGGTTACCCGCGTCGGTCACGAGAAGGACGGCAAGAACAAGCTGCGCGTCTGCAAGAAGTGCGGCCACAAGTTCTAAGCTGCCCGCAACATCAAGTTGCTAGCAAAGGCCCGGATGCCACGGCACCCGGGCCTTTTTTGATCCCTTGGGGACGGAGGAAAACGGATCACCGGCACCCTTGCGGACGGTAATGATCCGTTTTCCTCCGTCCCCAAGGGATCATTTTGCATGATTTGGAATGGGGCTCTTTTCAAACGGGTAATACCTATCATGGGCTTGCATGTTTGGCACTTTCGCATATTGGCTACTGCCCGCCGTTAAATCGTTCAGCGAAAGGAGCCAAGATGTCCCGTCAACCACGTCAAAAGTCATCTACCGGGCTATATCATGTAACCGCTAGAGGCAATGCTCATCAGCTCATTTTTGAGGATGATGACGATCGCATGGCATTGCTTCTTCGTTTGAAAAACAGTTTTCGCCAGTCGGATATCTCGGTTTTATCATGGTGCTTTATGTCCAATCACTTCCATCTTGTATTGGAAGATCCAATGGATGCTATGTCTCCCTCAATGAAGCGGGCTCTCTCCTCATATGTGCTTAATTTCAATACAAGGCACCAGCGTGTCGGCCATTTGTTTCAGGATCGCTTTTACAGCACTCCTGTCTTAGATGACAGTCATTTTCTTACTGCAATCGATTATGTACATCTAAACCCCGCCAGGGCGTATGGTGGTTCCATTCTTGGATATCGATGGTCGAGCTTGAATGCGTTTGTATTGGGGCATGATGAATTTGCGTTCTGCGATATGTGCCGAGTTCAAGAACTGTCTTCGCTGTGTGTTGATCAGCGCGCATACCTAAGGCATCTTTACGATGTCCTGAAGTTAGACTCAATAACTTATGGAATTCGAGAAAAGCTATCAGACGAAGATGCCCTGAGGCTTGTTCGACATCTCGCGGCCCCGTTTGATGCCTGCGATATTAAGGCGCTCGATAAGAATCAACGTAGTGCAATCATGATACGCGCACGAAAGGCTGGCGTGACAGTCGGTCAGCTTGTGCGATGTTGCGGACTCGGTGAGGCAACGGTTAAAAGGGCAACTGCTGGCTGGCGCGACGCCTCAAATGATCCGTTTTCCTCCGTCCCTAACGGATCACCACAGCTTTCCGCGTAAAAGATGATCCGTTTTCCTCCGTCCCCAAGGGATCAGGTGGTGCGCACTTGTGCGTAGTTGCGTGCGTAGGATTGCGTGACTATGCTTGTATATGCGCTGTCTGCTGCTGAATTTTGACCATTTAGCGGTAATGCACGCAGAAGCACGCACATACGCGCGCATTTGTGCGAATATAGGGCTGTTAGAAATGAAGAACCTTCGATGACTCAGGAGGCACATGATGGCAGATTCCAAACAGGCTCCGCTCGACGCCGAGGCAGCCGCAAAGGCGGCGTTTGCCTCGGTCCAGGATCAGCCGTTCCCTAGCGACATCTTTACGGCTCCCGAGCTCCGTTGGGCTGTGATCGGGTGCGGCGTTATCGCCAACCAGATGGCCCAGTCTCTCGCTCTTGCCGGCCGCAAGCTTGCGGGCGTCGCCAACCGCACGCTGTCAAAGGCTCAAGCTTTTGCTGATCAGTATGGCATCGAGAAGGTCTATGACACGGTCGAGGATCTCTATGCCGATCCGAACATTGACGCAGTCTATATCACTACGCCGCATAACACGCATATCACCTATCTGCGAGTCGCGCTGGCCGCCGGCAAGTACGGCGCGGCCGTCAAGACCGCAGGCGTACTGCGCAAGCTGCTCGGCGCGCAGGTCGAGGGCCATATGGATGCCGAGCGCTATGAGTTCTGCTGGATCGTCGACTTCCCGATGTATGAGATCGGCGAGGAGTCCGGCGAGCTGGAGTTCTGTCATAATCCGTTCTCCATGCCGCAGGGCGGCCTGGAGGCGCTTGAGCGCGCGCATCGCGGCGAGATCGACCCGCTGACGATCAACGCCTATCAGTACGATCTGGTCTGCAACGGCGTGGAGCTGTCCTCCGGCGCCGTCCGGAACCACGACCCCGAGATCATGATCCGTGCCTTTGAGCTCGTGGGCCTCGGCGAAGCCGATGTCAAGGCCAAGTTCCCGGCCATGTACAATGCGTTCTGCTACGGTGCGCCCCCCCATGCCGGTATCGCTCCGGGCGTGGACCGCATGGTCATGCTGCTGGCCGGTGAGGACTCCATCCGCGAGGTCATCCCGTTCCCGATGAACAAGAATGCGCAGGACCTGATGATGGACGCCCCGTCCGCCGTCGATCCGAAGCAGCTTGCCGATGTGCACATCGCCATCGTCGAAGACAAGTAAGCAAAATGAGCAAAAGAATGACCCTGCTGCGAGCTTGCAGCAGGGTC
>URMR01000077.1 GCA_900548935.1 uncultured Collinsella sp. | reverse complement strand
GGCTGTGCATGTGGGGCTATCCGGCGTTTCTCCAGATAAAACCTGCCAAAATGAACCTGTCCCTTATTGGCAGGTCTGCGGGTCAATGCCCGCCAAACGAAGTTGCGGTGGAATAGTTCCTGTTTGTGCCCGATTGGCCGCAAAACAGGAACTATTCCACCGCAACTCATCGGGATGCGCTATTGGTTCATGTTGCCGTGGATGTAGGGGGTGACCTCGGGGGAGATGTGACCGCAGCCCAGCTCGCGCAGGGCGGACTCGATGGCGGCGGGCAGCGGGGCCTTGCCTTCGCCGTTGACCGTGGTGCCGCCGAGGGCGGCGATCTTTGCGACGTCTGCGGGAGCGGCTTCGATATGCATACAGCCGCCGACCAAGCGCGCGCGAACCTGCGCCAGACCAAGATCGTGCAGGTAATCCTCGCAGGCGCGGATTAAATCGACCTTCTCGCGCGTGAGCTCCTCGCCCGTGGGGACGCGCGTGGCAAGACAGGCTCCCGCCGGCAGGTTCCAAACGGGATAGCCCCATGTGCGCAGCAGCTCGCGCTCTTCGTCCTTGGTAAAGCCGACCTCCATAAGAGGGGAACGTACGCCGAGCTCTTTTGCCGCGCGCATGCCGGGGCGGTAGTCACCGCGATCGCTTGCGTTGCTGCCATCGATGACGGTGGGAAAGCCGAGCGACTTGGCGTGGTTGACGATAGCGGTAAAGCCGGCGTGCTTGCAGTGATAGCAGCGATTAGCGTCGTTACAGGCTACTTGGGGGAGCTGCAGCTGATCGACCGAAAGATTGAGCACGGGGAGCTTAAAATGCGGTCCCTCATTGGTTTGCCCGTCAACGGATCGCTCAAACGAGGTCTGTTCGGGCGTGCCGATGAGCGGCGTGGTGAGGTGAACGAGAAGCGTGCTGGCAGGCATGATGCGCGCGCAGACCGCGGCCAAAAAGCTGCTGTCGACGCCACCGGAAAAGCCGATGGCGACGCGTCCGTATGCCAAAAGCAACTGCTCGAGCGTCGTGAGTTTGTCCTGAAGCTCCTCTGCAGGTGCAGTAGTGTCTGAAAGCATGAAACGATCCTTACCATTGAGTACTCGGTCGAAAACTATAATCCTACCGAGCTGCCTGTCATAAGACTTCCGTTTATGTAACGAAAGTGCAATATGCTATATACGTTATATACAAGTTTGTAAAGTGCGGTAGAGTGGCAGTAATGCAATCCGGTGAGGGGGCCGATATGATCAAGGCTGTTATTTTTGACATGGATGGAACGCTGGTCGATACCGAGCGTTTGGGCATCAAGGCATGGAAGGCGGGCGCTGCCGAGCTGGGGGTCGCGATTGATGAAGCTCTGATCCATCAGTTTATCGGTCGCACGCTGCCCGATGTCATGGACATCCTTGATAAGCATTACGGTAGCCACGAAACCACCGAGGCGATCTATGTCCGCCACAAGGAGATTCGCGACGAGATGGTCAAGACCGATTTGGAGCTTAAGGCCGGTGCTGCCGAGTGCATAGACGAGCTGTTGGCTGCGGGCTATCACGTGGGTCTAGCGACGTCGTCGCGCCTCGCTACGGCCGAGCGCAACCTTAAGATGGTCGGTCTTTTTGACAAGTTTGAGACGGTGACCTGCGGCGAGGACGTCGTGCACGGCAAGCCCGATCCCGAGATGTATCTGCTTGCCTGCGAGCGCGCGGGCTTTGCTCCCGAGGAATGTGCCGTGGTCGAGGATTCGCGCAACGGCTGCGTCTCGGGCATCACGGCCGGCTGTCATGTCTTTGCCGTCCCCGACATCGTGCCGCTGCCGCAGGACGTGGTGGATGGCTGCGAGGCCGTTCTCGATACGTTGTTCGACCTGGCGGCGGCAGTCAAGGCCGTGCGCTAGACAATTGCGGTGTTGAAACGAGCAATTGCCCACGTTTGAGCTTAAGCAAAAGGGGCCCGGCAATGGTCGGGCCCCTTTTGCTTAAGCGGCGACTTAGCATACTTGCGGGCGTGCTATAGATACGCGCCTAGGTTGATGGCCGTGGCGTCGGTCTGGGTGCTTGCCTGGGTGCTGGCGCGTTCCAGCAGGAACGGCCGCACGAGTTCTTGGCGGTTGATGTCCTCGGCGGCTGTGACCTCGGTGACGGTGCGTACGGCGGAGCCGATACGGACGCGTTTGGTTTTTGCCGACGTCTTGTTCTCGATTTGTTCCATGAGCAGCTGGACGCCCTTGCGGCCAATCTCGTAGCCCGGGGGTGCTACAGTGGTGAGCGGTACCGCGCCGCTCCATGCGAGTGGGTTGCCGTCGCAGCCGGCCACGCGAACCTGCTCGGGGACGGGGATGCCTTTGTCGGTCAACGCCGAGATAACGCCCGAGGCCAATACATCGGTAAGGCCGATGACAAAATCGGGGCGCTCGTCGGCAGGGCGCTCGGCAATCTGAGCGCCGATGCTGTAGCCGTCGACTGCGGTATTCCACTCTCCGGCGTCAATAACCTCAATTTTGATATCGGGATGCAGGGCGAGGGCCTTGTGGATGCCAAGCACGCGCAGGGTGAGCTGCATGAATGCCGCTCTGCCCACAACGGTGATATGGTGTGCGCCGCGGGCAATGGCGAGCTCGGCGATAATGCGGCCCTGTGCCTCGTTGTCGGCGGCCACGTAATAACCTGGCTCGGAACAGTGGATGTCCAGGTGGACGATTGGCACGGGCATCTTGGTCATTGCGGGGTGCCAGTCGGGGGACGCCATGGGCTGAACCATGACGCCGGACATCTGGGTGCCCATAAAGTAGCGCAGGTAATGGTCCTCGAGAATATCGTCGTTATCGGCGTTGGCGATGAGCAGGTCGTAGCCGTGCTTGCGGGCCTCGTTATGGGCGCCGCTGGCAATTTGGAGCGAGAAGCCATGGTCGAGACGGGGGAGCACCAGGCCAAAGGACTTGGTGGCGCCGCCCGCGAGCTGGCGAGCGCTTTGGTTGGGCAGGTAGCCAAGGCGATTGATGGTCTCATTGATGAGTTTGAGAGTCTCGGGGCGCAGCTTTTCGGGATGGTTGAGCGCGTTGGAAACCGTGCCCAGCGAGACCCCTGCCTCGCGCGCGACATCGCTGATTTTTACCTTTGCCATAGCGGCCCCTTTGATGCGTTTCAAGTACAAGCCAGATTGTAGCATCGCCCGTTTCCAGGGTGTCAAAACCTACCGATTAGGGACAGGTTTATTTTGACAGGTTTTATCTGGGCAAACACCGTTGCCAGCGCGACCACCACGAAGGGGACAGGCTCCTTCGCGGCGGTTTGAGCTGCCCGGGCCTTCAATTGTCTCGATCTGTAACATCTGGACGGCAAAACCGGCTCTACCTGTTACAGATCGAGACATAGTGCAGGGGCTGAACCGTAATGTCTCAATCTGTAACACTAAGCCGGCTTCCGGAGCCCCAGATGTTACAGATCGAGATCTTTCGCCGGGACAGGTCACCGCTCCGATCCAAGTCACCATAAAGGCGCCTGTCCCAATCGCGGTGGTTTGGGCATGTGTGCATCGGGTGGTATCTAAGTTGAGATACCACTTCTGGTATATCAGCTTGTGCTTGCGTGAGTACAATACTCGAACGTTATACGTCTCAGCGCCCCCTGTGCGTGGACGTCTTGCAGTCACGCGAACGAAGGGATTTATCCTATGTGCGGAATCGTCGGCTACACCGGCTCTGATATTGCAAAGAACATCCTAGTCACGGGCCTTAAGCGTATGGAGTATCGCGGCTATGACTCCTCGGGCGTCGCGCTCGAGGTGGGCGAGGGCGCCGCGGCGCACCTCGACGTCATCCGCCGCGTGGGCAAGGTCGCGGGCCTGGAGAGCGAGCTTGCCAACATCGACAGCGACGCTACCTGCGGTATCGGCCATACCCGCTGGGCCACTCACGGCAAGCCTTCCGTTGTCAACGCTCATCCCCACACCAGCTGCGACGGTCGTATCGCCATCGTCCACAACGGCATCATCGAGAACTTCGCCGAGCTGCGCGAGGAGCTGGAGGGTCGCGGCCATCACTTTAAGAGCGAGACCGATACCGAAGTCTTCGCGCACTTGATCGAAGAGGCCTATGCCGAGACGCACGACCTGATGGCTTCCGTGCGTGAGGCCTGCACCCACGTGGTGGGCGCCTATGGCTTGGCCGCTGTGTGCGCCGACGAGCCTGGCGTAATCGCCGTTGCCCGCAAGGACTCCCCGATTGTGGTCGGCGTGGGCGAGACCGGTTCCTACGTTGCCTCCGACGTGATTGCGCTTATCGATGCCACCCGCGATGTCGTGGTGCTCGAGGACGGTCAGTTTGCCAAGCTCACGCCCGCGGGCGTCGAGTATACCGACGAGGCTGGCAACGTGATTGAGCCCAAAATCACCCACATCGATTGGGATCTGGACATGGCCGAAAAGGGCGGCTATCCCGACTTTATGCTCAAGGAGATCCACGAGCAGCCTCGCGTCGTGCGCGATACCCTGGTGGGCCGCATGACCCCTGCCGGCGAGCTCGACATCGATGAGCTGGGCCTGTCCCTCGAGGAGCTCAACGACATCGACCGTGTCTACGTGATCGCCTGCGGCACCAGCTATCACGCCGGCCTCATCGCGAAGAACCTTATTGAGGGCTGGGCTCGCATTCCTACCGAGGTCGAGGCTGCCAGCGAGTTCCGCTACCGCAACCCCATCATCACGCCGACGACGCTCGTCGTTGCCGTGTCCCAGTCGGGCGAGACGGCCGATACCCTTGCCGCCATTCGCGATGCGCGCATCAAGGGCGCCAAGGTCTTTGGTATTACCAACGTGGTGGGCAGCCCTGTGGCGCGCGAAAGCGACGGCGTTATCTACACCAAGGCCAACAAGGAGATCGCAGTCGCCTCGACCAAGAGCTTCATCGGTCAGGTCGTGAGCCTCACGCTTTTGGCCTTGCTGCTGGCGCAGGTGAAGTACCGTCTGACCACCAAGCAGACGCGCATGCTGTTCCGCGAGCTTTCCGATACGGCCGAGCAGATTCAGTGGATTCTGGATACGCAGACCGAGGCCGTGCACGAGGCCGCGCTTGTCTGCAAGGACGCGCAGTCTGCACTGTTCGTTGGTCGCGGCATGGGCGCCGCCATTTCCTACGAGGGCGCGCTCAAGCTCAAGGAGGTCAGCTACCTGCACGCCGAGGCATATGCCGCCGGCGAGATGAAGCATGGCCCCATCGCGCTGATCGATCCGGGCTTCCCTGTCATCGCCGTGGCCACCAAGAGCGCAACGTACGATAAGACGGTGTCGAACCTTATGGAGTGCAAGGCGCGCGGCGCCAAGGTTATCGTCGTTGCAACCGAGGGCGACGAGGAAATCAACAAGATCGCTGACTGCATCATTCGCGTGCCGGCCGTCCGCGACGTGTTCAGCCCCATCACGGCGAGTGTTCCGCTGCAGCTACTCGCCCGCGAGGTTGCCATCCTGCGCGGTTGCGACGTCGACCAGCCTCGAAACCTCGCTAAGAGCGTGACCGTGGAGTAGCGGATGTTCCGGCGTTTTGCCAAACGCCGGAACTGCTCGACGCTGCGCGGTCCGCATTCGCGCCAATCTGACGTTCAATTTCGAGGGCGCGACCAGAAGGTCAGCGCCCTCTCATTTCACGTCACCTTGGCGCAAATGCGGCTCGCTCGCTGCTGGCGACTGACATCGAGTGCCCCGTTGTTGTCGCGTTATAACGACTAAGGCCCGGCTCCGTTGTGGCGGAGTCGGGCCTTTTGCATTTGATCAGATAAAACCTGCCAAAATAAACCTGTCCCTTTTTGGCAAGTTAGCGGAGCTTGCTGGTCTCGAAGTACTTGGGATATTGGTCCAGGACCTCGGTCTGGTTGCGGAACATCATATGCAGGTGCTTGCTGACCAAAAAGCTCGCCTCGATAGGATCTCGACCGGCGATGGCGCGGCGGATTTGCTTGTGCTCGTTAACAATCTCCTGATTGTCGAGCGTCTGCGTGGCGGCGCGCAGCCAGCGGAAGCGCTCCAGGTCGGCATTGGTCTCTTCGAGCCATGACCACACGGTGCTGCGGCACGCGATGCTAAAAATCATGCGGTGCATGAGGTTGTCGCTTAAAAAGAATCCGATGCGATCCTCTTCGGCCATGGCCTTTTCCTGCAGCGCGATGGCGCGGTCGAGCTGCTCGATGCCTGCCGAGGTGGCACGGGCGCAGCACTCCACAATCACCTGTTTTTCCAGGTGTTCGCGAATATAGCAGGCACTCTCGGCAGAGGTGAGGTTGATGGGCGAGACATAGGTGCCGCTTTGGGGCACGGTGCGCACCAGGCCCTCTTGCGCCAGACGCACCAGTGCCTCGCGCACAGGGGTGCGCCCCATATCCAGGTCATCGCAAAGCTGTTTGACGCCCAGCTTTTCGCCCGGCTTGTAGTCCAGGTAGACGATTTTGCGTCGAATGGTGTGATAGGACTGGTCCTGTAGACTCATTTCCTGCTCGCCGACGTGCATCGATTCTTCCATAGCGCCTCGCAACTGTTCTATCAAACTCATATGTCAGTTGTTAATTATGCCGCGAATCAACTCTCCGCGGTGGGTAATTCGGCCGTTGCCCAAGAACTATTGCGGCATCTTAGTCTGTGTTTGCGCAGGGCTGTGCTCAATGTTGCCGTATCATAAGCCGTCGCAAGCGTGAAATAGAAAGAAGGAATCTCATATGCAACTGGCGAATATCGTACGCGAGCGCTGGAAGGGTATCTTGTTCTGCCTGGTCATCGCCATCCCCGCGACGTTGCTCGGCAAACAGATTGAGGTGGTCGGCGGTCCGGTATTTGCCATCCTCTTTGGCATGGTCCTGGCGCTCGTCTTTCCCAAGAATCGTCGCGAACAGCTCGCTGCTGGTGTCACCTATACGTCTAAAAAAGTCTTGCAGTACGCGGTTATCCTGCTTGGCTTTGGCATGAACCTCTCCCAGATTCTGTCCAAGGGCGCTCAGTCGCTGCCGATTATCGTGGCGACGATTTCGACCTCGCTTGTCATCGCCTTCGTGCTCTGCCGCGTTATGAACGTGCCGGGCAAGATCGCGACGCTTGTGGGCGTGGGCTCGTCGATTTGCGGCGGTTCGGCCATCGCCGCGACGGCACCCGTCATCGATGCCGACGATCGCGAGATTGCCCAGGCTATTTCGGTCATCTTCCTGTTTAACGTTATCGCGGCGCTCGTGTTTCCGACGCTCGGCGGCATGCTCGGGCTGACCAACGAGGGCTTCGGCCTGTTTGCCGGTACCGCCATCAACGACACCTCGTCCGTAACGGCTGCGGCGAGCGCCTGGGACAGCATGCATCCCGGCGCCAATGTGCTCGAGAGCGCCACGGTGGTCAAGCTCACCAGGACGCTGGCTATCATTCCCATCACGTTGGTCCTCGCATGCTGGCAGATGCATCTGGCGCGCAAGGCCGGCGGCGACGCCAAAAGCACGTTCTCGCTTAAACGCGCGTTTCCCATGTTCGTGCTGTTCTTTGTGCTGGCGAGCGTAATCACCACGGTACTTCAGCTTCCCGCGTCTTTTACGGCGCCCATCAAGGAGCTGTCGAAGTTCTTTATTGTGATGGCCATGGCGGCTATTGGTTTTAATACCGATATCGTCGAGCTGGTCAAAAAGGGCGGAAAGCCTGTCGCGTTGGGTTTTTGCTGCTGGATTGGCATTGCGTGCATGAGTTTGGGAATGCAGCACGTGCTGGGAATCTGGTAGAGAAGCAGCTTATTTGCATGCTGGTTGCTGGTGAGCGCATCCTCGCGGTGGAGCGATAGGAGCTCTTGCGGGTATGGCTTGTCCGCAGGTTTATAAGTCCCGAAGAGCTCTTATCGCCCCGCCAGGATGGCGATGCGGGGCAACACCTATACTCGCAGGACGGCGCTTTCTGCCCTATAGTGTTTGATGAGCAATATCGTTCAATTTTGAAACACTCGGTCGTGCGACCGTCGGCGGTTGCACGTCGCCGCGGACAGGGGCAAATCATGGATAGCGATGCCAAACTGAACATCTTGACCGATGTCCTAGCTGCCGCCGGGGCCTCGGCATTGGCAATCGATGCGCATGGGGACGTCGCGATCTCAACCATGAATGACGCGTCGCTTGAGCGGGATGTGGCGGCTTTTGTAGCTGAGCGCTTCGACCGTATAGGAGACGGCGCGCGTCTGGTTATGGGACGTGCGGGTGCGCGCCTGAGCCTGACCGTTCGCCCCACCGACAAAGAGGGCGGGGGCCTTTGGGTCGCCGTGGTCCGCGAGGTGCGCGGCGCCGCGGCGCATGCGGGCATCGAGTGGCTCAACGCCGACGAAGTTGAGGCCCGCTACGAATCGAGCGCGTACGGCACCGTTGAGGGTGCCGCTGCGGTGGCTGCACCGGTTGCCGAGAGCTACGCGCGCGGTGTGCCCCTTATGCTCGAGGGCGAGCTGGGAGCGGGTCAGGTCGAGATCGCCAAGCGCCTCTATCTGGACGGTCCTTTTGCCGATCAGCCCTTTGTTTCCGTCGCGCTCGATGAGCTCACCGAGCGCGGTTGGCGCCATGTGCTCAAAAGCGCCGAATCGCCGTTGTTCCAAATGGGGCTGACCCTTTGCATTGAGGGCTGGAACGC